>DBRM01000027.1:3675-11677 GCA_002305965.1 Syntrophomonas sp. UBA1368 | reverse complement strand
AATAATCCTAACAATATATCTACCAGAGTAGTCTTGCCTGCACCTGTGGCCCCAACAATGCCAACTTTTTGGTTTTTCCTGATGGTAATATTAACGTCTTCCAGTACCTTCTCCCCCATGGAAGAATAGGAAAAGGTGATACTTTCCAGCCTTATTTGTTCTTTAAACTCAAGTGGCTCAGGCTCCCCGGCTATTTCATTGGATGTCACAGGTTGAGTTTTTATATTGATCATTTCCTTATAAATATGATCTAAAGTTGCCTGATTGAACTTGATCTGGGTGGAGGTCTGAAATACATCCTGGATAGCAGGCATAAGGCGGTACCCGGCAAAAGCAAAAAAAGTCACAACCGGGATAACGTTTTGTGCTTCCCCCTTGAAGATCAGCAGTATTAAGACCAATGCAATAACACTTCCAAAAGCTACACTTTCCAGAACATATTTGGGAATAGTTCCTACCAAAGCATTCCAGGCTTGCAGATTGGAGATCAATGAAGAAGGCCTGGTGTATTTATCAAGATAAAACTGTTCACGTCCGCTGGCTTTGACTTCTTTGATTCCGCCAAAAGCTTCACTTACTACTTTAAATCTTTCCCGATTAGCAGCCAACCTTCCTTTTCCTTTTATACTCAATCTTTTTCTGATCAGCCAATAAATAAGCAGATATGACCCGCCCAGAATTATAATCGCGATTATTGTTATCAGCGGATTAACGATCAACACCATGGTCACAATTACTATTATGATCAGCATTCGGGAAGCAAAATCCATCAAGGGAATCAAAAAACCGCTGGATAATGTCTGTACTTCATTAAGTATATCCTTGGTCAATTCCGAGCTGTTGCGGTTGAGAAAGAATGAATAAGGCTGATATAGATAATGACGTAAAAGCCTCAGGGAAATATTATGATTATTGTTCCAGACAAATTTGAATTTTGCCCAGGTAGCTACAGCTGAAATAAAATTGCCGAACAGGATCAAAAAAAGCATGATCAGTCCGGATACAATAATGAAGCTATTGGTGTCTTTAAAATGAAAATATTGATAAAACATCTGCAGCCACTGGTTTTGGTTAATCAGGTCCGGATTCATAACCAGGGAAATGAAGGGCAGCACTGAAGCCACACCTATTGCTTGAAAAAGTGACATTAATAGCATCAGCCCAAGCAAGAGCACCATTTGACGCTTTTCTCTCTTAGAGAGGATAGAAAGAATTTTCCTCAGCATGTCAAGCATTTTATGACTCCACCTGTATCCTTTATTGGTAAGTATATCATTATTGGTGTTTTCTATTTCGATGCTCCCGGTATACCCGCAGCATTATATAAAACGGCTGCAGGACTCCTGGAATTCTTTTTGTCTGCTGATCTGTACGCCAAAGAATGATCGCTTCTTTATTAAACATGTAATAGGCTAAAACCTTTAATTTATCCATAGAATTCAGCGGCATTAATACCTTGGCAAAATGGTGGCCGATTTTAGATGGGTCTGAGAATATCCGATTCTGGAAATATTGGAACTCATACGGCCATGCTTTCCCATTCCAAAAATGTCGCCAATCTGGGATTCCCGACGGCAAATCGATCTCCCAGCTTTCGATCAACCTTAAAGTAACACCTAAAATCTTACGACAATCAGGTTCCTGGACGATCTCATCAATGAACCGCCAGTTCAAATCGCTGCCTTTGCGAAATATAAACAATAAAATATCCAAAAACCATTTGGCTCCCTGGAATTGATGATGCAGCGCAAAATGAACTGCCAGGTTAATAAACTGCATTTCCGGGATCAAATTATGAAAAGATACACCGTCCCAATGGTCAACTTCTATGTACTGCTGCCAGGGATATTTATCGATGGGAAACAACTTATCCAGGGGGGAACCATCGTAAATCCCGTCCAATTCCCAGTGCAGGTCGATATTTATGGCCAGGAGTCCAATTTTTTTTTGGAATGATATTTCTGTGAAATAGTTTTCATGTAAATCGATATATTGTTCCATAGTTCCGCGAAAACCACAAATCATCGCATGGGTAAAAAGATTCTCCGTAAAGAAGTCCTTTGCTTTTCTGTATTCATTCCGTTTGATCAGTAGATCAATATCACTGGAAGGGCGAGCTAATATATCATCATACAAAGAATGCAGGGCAAATCCTTTTAATAAAGCCGGAGAAACATCTAATTCTTTTAATCCTGCTAAAATATTCTTAAGTTCCTGTTGCAGTAAAGTATTAAAAACAATGGTTTTCCTGCTATCCGCAGACCACTTGTTTAATATGTCATCCGGAACATCCAATGGAATCCGGTTTTTTTTGACTTCATCATAGAAAAAAAAAGCCAGTCGGTGTTTCATAATAAAGGCAGCCAGGCTTGCCCATTCTTCCTCACCGGCAGGAGATTCTATCTCCTTCGTTATTTGACCATTAAAATACGCCTTCAGACAATCCCTGACAATTCTTTCGCAGCCAACTGTCATTCAATTTTTTCCTCCCTCTGATTGAAAACAGGATTTATTTGGCCAATTCTCCATCAATAAAAGCAACCGAATCCGGTTTATTATATTAATAGGCCCCCTCACGGCGCAATACGACACTTATCGTCCGAAACATCAATGATATATCCAGCCAAATTGACCAGTTTCTCACATACCAGGCTTCCATCCTTAATCTGCCTTCAAAATCTATCTCACTCCTGCCGCTTACCTGCCAAAGACCAGTCATGCCGGGGTTAGCTAACAATATCGTATCAGCAAAGCTGCCCATGGATAACTTTTCTTCCGGCAAATATGGTCTGGCACCTACCAGACTCATTTCTCCCTTGAGCACGTTGATGATCTGAGGTAACTCATCCAGACTGGTTTTGCGCAGAAATTTTCCCATTCCGGTGACCCGCGGATCCTCACCTCTGAGTTTGTAATATTGCTGCCATTCCTGCAGCGCATCTGCATTGCTTTTGAAATACTCTTCCAGTATCCTGTCATTATCTAAAAACATAGTCCGGAATTTTAAGCATTTAAATTCTTTTCCCTGGCGCCCAATTCGCTTGCTGATATAAAAAACCGGGCCCGCAGAATCAGCTTTTATTAAGATTGAAAATATGAACATGATCAAAACCAGCGGAATCAGCAGCAGCAGAGCCATCACCAAATCGAAAATCCTTTTGATGACCATATTCATCCGGCTCGCCAGATTGTTTTTTATGCGCAGTGCTAAGATCTGTTCGTTAAAGAAATAATCTGTTTCCCCGTCAACCATTGGCAAACCAACCAGATCGGGTACGATAATGATGGAACGGGTATAGGGTTGTAAACCATTGCTCAACTCCACCAGTTCCGAGCCGGGCAGATGTGGTGCTGCTATGATGATATGCCTGATTCCCTGGCTGGTTATGATGGTTTTCGCCTGTTCATAGCTGCCCGCTATATTATAGTCTTTCTGCGGCTTATAATCTGATTCACCATTCATGGTCAGAAACCCGGCCAGACGATAACCCAGATATTGGTCATTTTGCAATGCTTCTGCAACAAGACAACCGGTGTGGTTAAAACCCAGAATCAATACCGGCTCTTCCCATATCCCAATATTGAATAAAAGCACTTTTCCTCCATATCTAACCAGAGGCATGATGATCAAAGCCAGCAAATAGCTGATAACGATACTGGTTCGTGAGACTTCACCGCTTAATTTGGCCAGGGAAACAACTGCCATGATCAGAATAAAGGCCAGACTTATACTGACAAACAGATGCCTTGTCTCCGGCCAAAATGACCGCCGTTTGGTATAAAGACCTGCATAAGCCAAACAGCCCAGGCACAGGATCAGTATCCACCACAAATGAGTCGTATAAGTCAGCGGGAAATCAGCCGGAAAAAAACCGAAAAAAGGCGGAAGTATCTGCAGCCTGATGTGTACACTGGAAAAGAAGGCCAGGAGCAAAGCCAGGGCGTCGATTATGAGCAGACTGCAGATAGCGAAAGCTTTTCTCATGCTATGGCTGATTTGTCTATCGGACATCAGTTACCTCCCAGAACCGCTGCTGGAAATATCCTGTGTGAATTTTAATTCTTCAGCTCTGTTTATAATTTCTGTCAATTGTTCGGTTATCTGTGCTTTTCTAAGAGGATGGATATATTCCATTTCCTGAGATCGTTGCTGCTGTTTGGCGATAGCTGCCGGCAAAGATTTAATTTCATCAATCGCGGCCTGAGATTTTTCCAGATCACCTGTCTCGAGATAGTAAAGTGCAGCACTATAGAGTACTTCCCCCAGAATTTCATAGCTTTGGCTGTTATTAGGCCCGATTATTACAGTCTGCCGGGCTAAGCGTAGGGAAGCTTCCAAATTTCCTATTGATGCAGCTGAATTCAGAACTCCATTCACTGTCTCAGGATCAAAAGGCATCAGATTTTCTGCTTTTTCAATGGCTTCCAGGGTTTGCTGATAAGCTTTTGATGCCTGCGGACTTTCCTGTCCGGCTAAATCAAGATAAAGGCTGGCGTAACATTTGGATAAATTGACCTGGACCTCAGCATTGAGCGGATTAAAAATTGCTGCCCTTTCCAGATATGTAATAGCTGTTTCCCGCTGTGCTCCAATGGTCTCTGTATCCTGTTTAATATTTTTTAGTGCCTCAATACCTTCATTAGCGTAGATCCATCCTAATGCTGCCCTGCTGCTGCCATATAATAATATTATGGCCAACAGGGCTGGCGGTATAAGACGGGGCCATGCCTGATGCTCTGCAGTACTGGTGCCTGTGTTGTTAAAACTGCTGAGCTGACTAAGTACTGCCAGTAAAGACACCATTACTATAAAAATAGCCGGGATGGAAAGGTCAAAATCGATCAAGGCATGCAGCCCGATCGCAGCAGCAGCTGTTAATGTCCCCCCCAGCAGAGTTCTGCCTTCGCCGATGGGTTCAAACTGGCTTTGCGCTCTTCTTCTGCGATACTTGATAACAGCGATTATGGCCAATATCCAGATTGCAATATAGCTCATCATACCGAATAATCCTGTTTCCACTAATACTTGAATAACATGGTTATGTGCATCAGCTGCAAAGTATCTATACTCCTGATATTGGGACATTAAGGCTCCCCAACCGCCTGCACCGCAACCGGTCAGCGGATAGTCACGGGCTATGTCCGTGCCCCAGCGGATGAAGTCACTACGTAAAATATAGCTGGCATCCGAAAAATCCGCTATTTCTAAAATCTCTTCTTTTAAATCTTCCGGCATAAGATTTTGGCCCGCCGGGGTCATTATCAACAAGCCTGTCCCCATGATCAGGACTACAATTATGGTCAGGGCTGAAATCTTAAAATACCGGGTCCGGCTGATCAGCAATAAATGTTTCCCCAGGAACTGTCCCGCTAAAGTGAGAAGTAATCCTGCCAGAATAACGATTACTCCACGGCCGGGTTCTGCACCGGTGATCTGAGGAACCAACAGGCTGGAAACTGCAAAGGAGATGGCAAATATATAGATAAGATTATATAAATACTCCCACCTGTATTTTTTGGGTATCACCAGAAAAAATATCAGTGCTGCTGCCATAACGACCAGGAGAGCGCCTTTTGATATGGCAGTTACCGTTACCAGTAACAGCAAATAGATGGTTCCGCTGTAAATCAATTTCCTGCTCATAGCAGACTGGGTAAGCAAAAGGGCGATACCTACAAAACTCAATGCGCCCAAATAAGCAGCCATCGTATTGTGGTATTGCAGGGTCGACATTATATGTCCCTCGACAAAAGCGCCGGGATAATTTGAATAGCCGGTAGCAGCCATCAGTCCGATAACCGCAACCGCTGCTGCGGAAGCCAGCAAAGTATTTAAGATAGTACGGGCTGATTGCAGATCAGGAATAACTTGAGCCACCAACCA
The DNA here is from genome assembly GCA_002305965.1 of Syntrophomonas sp. UBA1368. Lineage (GTDB taxonomy): Bacteria > Bacillota > Syntrophomonadia > Syntrophomonadales > Syntrophomonadaceae > UBA1368. The sequence goes on along the minus strand of DBRM01000027.1, from coordinate 5,793 downwards.
ATAAATCAGAAAATAATTCAACGCTATTAAGAAACCCCAGACTGCCTCACCAATATGCACAGCATTAATCATGGCCAGCAGATAGGCGGCAGCATATAATAGAATCGCGATATCCAGCGGATTTCTCAGGAATCTGTAATCTTTCCTTTGAACTTTCAACGCGATGGCTCCCAATACCAGCAGGGCAGTTAATATTGAAGTAACCGCCAAATCCAGTTCATCATACAACCCCCGCCAGATGGGCGGAAAAAAGATCAGGACGCAGACTGCAATCAGCAGTCCCCGACTTAAAGCTGTATATGTTTTGCCTGGCGGCATTGATGAGATTCTTCTGATTTTCTTATTCATAGACCGTTCCTCAGTATGAATTCTAGAATATTTAAGAATTCAAGATTTTCTGCTTATTATCCTTCTATTCCTGTATTTATCAACAAATTATTTATGGAAGCATTGCGCAAAATTTGCCCATTTCCCAGAAAATTATAAACGCCGATTAACACAAAAAAAACGGGATCACCCGTTTTTAATAATTTTTTATTTGGCATCCAGATAATTCATGATCCCCTGTGCTATGGCCTCGGCCGCCAGGTTCTTATATTTCTCCTGTTTTAACAATGCTTGTTCATCGGGACAATTGATAAACATTACCTCAACTAAGGCTGAGGGCATGGTGGTATTTCGCAGAACAGCCAGATTCTTTTCTTTTACGCCCCTATCAGTTCGCTGCAGCTTGCTGATCAGCTGCTGCTGCAATTTTTGCGCCAATAACTGTCTTTCGTCTCTTTGCATATATAATTCAGGGGTGCTTAAAGGCGCATAGAAATATGTTTCCGTCCCATGCCCGACGTTTGCCGTATCGGAATTGTTGTGTATCGAAACAAACAACTCGGCATTCAAATCGTTGGCTATCAAAGACCTCTCCTCTAATCCTACTGTAACATCCGTCTTGCGTGTATATTCGACATCAATTCCTTGTTTGGCCAGAATGGCTCCGGCTTTAAGGGCGATATCAAGATTCACATCTTTTTCATCCAGTTCTGTCCCTCTGGCTCCCGTATCCCCGCCTCCATGTCCGGGATCCAATACCACCAGATTTTCCTTCCGAGGTTTCATAGCGCTTTTTTCGATCATAAGCACAGTAAAAGCCTGGTTGGCTCCGCTTTCAGCAAAAGCATACTTGCCCATATTATCAGTATATATGGTTAAGAGAGTGGATTTCTCATCATCCGTTGCTTCAAAGGTAACTTTTTTTATTAAATCACTGCGGAATTTATATTGTTCTTCTGCTTTCCCTATTAATATGTTATTCAAGGTAATGAGTAACTTTTCGCCATCTTGTTCGGAAGTGTAATCAACTGGCAAGGCAGTGTTGATAATGATTCTTTCTCCGGTATTGGCAAAGGTCTTGCGTTCTACCGAAGTTATATAGTTAAAGATAGTCACAGTGGCTTTTTTCCCGTTATCTGATAATTCCGTTTCGTATTCAGCACCAGAGGGGAGTGAAATTTCTATTAATAAGTCATCTTCTATATTCGTCGCTTCTGCTGTTATATAACTGGAGCCAAAGGCTTTTTTCATTAAATATAGTCCTTCGATCTGTTTGTCCTTAAATGTATATTTAATGCTGGCAGATTTTTCGACCGGTTTACTATTAAGCTTGGAACCTGATTCCATGAAAATATGTAATCCGCCTGCATCGATGGCCGAAGACAGCCACACCACATCTTCACCAGGCTTGTCTGGTTTCACAGGTTCAGATACTGGTTCCTTTTCAGGTTCTGAGTCAGGACCAGTCCCAATTACTGGAACCTCAGCAGACGGATCATTTCCCTCCCGGATCACGTCTACCACCCAACCGGCTACCCATCCCGTACGCCCGGCTCTGCTTACCTGAAACCATCCGTCCTTTTCTGCCAAAACAGAAAGTGTCTCGCCTGTTGCAACGGTATCAAGAGTCTCATAACTGGTCGCCGGTCCACTGCGCAAATTTACTATGCCGCTGGCAACTTTGACGGCGGTTGCTTTTTGATTGTTCTCTTCCATAGAAATTTTGATTGTTCGAGTTGCTTCCTCCCATTCAACCTGGCCGCCAAAAGCTTCTCCCACAAAGCGAAGGGG
>DBRM01000027.1:0-3631 GCA_002305965.1 Syntrophomonas sp. UBA1368 | reverse complement strand
CTTTGTTCCCACTGTACATTGGCACCTATAGCTTCAAAAATTGCACGCAGCGGCACCAGCGTACGGCCCTCTTCAATTATTGGTTCAACGTCAAAATTCAATTTTTGCCCGTTCAAATATACTACCGGAGTTCCTGTATGGGTAACTCCAGCGGGAATGGTACTGCTTTCACCAGGATAATATGGCAATTGATTGCCTCCGGTTACTTCTTTCACCAGCCAGCCTGCTACATAGCCAATGGTTCCATTGGCAAGGCTGATTTTCAGCCATTCGCCCTCTTTCGCCGTAACAACATAAATCTGGCTGGCATCAATTTTTGCAATCTCTGCATAACTTGTCCCCGGTCCGCTGCGGACATTGACCGTCCCTGATATGACCTGTATATACTTCTCTGTTTTGGCTATCGGTGCAGTGTCAGCAACTGGGGCTTCCATTGCAGCGGTTCCTGCCTTTTGAACCAGGGAGGAAGAGATATAGTATATTGATCCGCTGCCGGTTTTAACTTTGGACCAATCCCCTTCAGAAGCCAGCAGTTCTAATTTATCACCCTTTACAACCTGTCCTGCTATTTCATAATCCATGCCGGGCCCGACACGTAGGTTTACCTTTTCACCTGTAACGATTACGTATTCCGATTCCTTTATATCTAAAACAGTACCAGACATCCATCCGGTAAGATTGCCGAACTTTATTTTATACCAGCCATTACTGGTTTCCAGAATGCTTACTTCCGTATCTGCATAGATTTTGCCTGATATTTCATAATTGGTTCCAGGCCCTGATCTCACATTCGCAACACCCGTATTTACTTTTCCGGTTCCTGCATATACATCAACCGAAAAAAATACTACGGTCATTATTGCCAAAGTAAGGATGATACCTAACTTTTTTACTATGTAAACTGGGGCCTTTTGGTTCATCTTTTCCCTTTCCTTCCTGTTGTTCTTTAAAATTCAGCCTATAAAAGCCCATTTCTCTAAAATAAGTACTATTCCTGCTGGCAAATTTCGTCAATACATTAATACATACTATACGGCGCTTGAAAACTTTCAACCCACTCCTAAATATTANNGGATCAGATAAGTTGTGCCAAAACTTGCAGATGGTGATGGAAGGATCTTTGAAAATATTTATGTATTGATCATATGTAGCCATCAGGTCCGGTATTCATGTTGCCTGATGGGTAGGAAGCTCCGTTTGTATGGCCAACACTGGGCAGTGTGCTGCGCTGGTAGTTCAATTCATTATCATCTTCAGTTTCTTCTTCAATTAAGTTATCGTCTGTTTCTTCACGCTGCTGCTTATTAAAAGATGTGACCGGCACAGGAGATTCACCTACCACTGCAATGTTTTTTCCTGCAAACAGGTTTTCGATCAGATTATTGATTTTGCTGCTGTCTGCAATCCAATAACTTTGAGTAAGGTTACCATTCTGGTCAAATTCGTCGTAAAAATAACCCGGCAGAGTTTGTGTAACAATTGAGTCTGCGTTAAATCCTGGTGCCCAACTGGCCATACGCAGCATAGCACTGATGCCCAGGTCAGTTTGCACATATTGGTCAGTTTGCTTGATCAACTTGGGGAGTTTGGTGATCGTAGAAGGTTTCAGCACTTCTGCTGCCAAAGCTTTGATAAACTCCTGCTGTTGCGCGGTCCTCTGAATATCACCCATAAGATAGTCCCGGTAACGAACCAGGGCTAAAGCCTGCTTTCCATTAAGCTTTTGGGTGCCGGCTTTCAGGTCTATGTCTTCCGAAGGCTTATACATCCGTTGAGGTACGGTAATGGTCACCCCTCCCAATGTATCAATGATATCTTTAAAACCATTAAAATCGACCGTAATATAATTATCTATTTCCGTATTCAGAAGCTCTTCCACGGTTGACACTGCAAGTTCGGGGCCGCCAATAAAATTAGCGGTAGCGATTTTATTGGTGGTACTTCCTTTTATTTGCGCTTTGGTATCACGGGGAATCGATATAACCGCCACTTTATTAAGTTTCGGATCAATTGAAACCAGCATCATGGTATCTGAGCGCGAATGTTCTTCGCCCGGGCGGGCGTCAACTCCCATTAGCAAAATATTGGTTCTTTCTCCCTCTTGCTGATCAACTATATCCTTATCGACAGGAGCAGAGTCGTTTGTATCATTGGATACAAAAAGCCCCGATAATCCACAGCCAATACCGAAGAAAATACCAAATGCCAATCCCGCGGCCAACATAAACTTTAAATAAGGTTTCATTTTTTTCATGATTAAACATTTCTCCCGTTAAATTAAGGCAATTGAAAATTTTCAACCTTTAAGGCTGGTGTTAACAGTCCCCGGCTCAATCTCATGATTACTGGTAAACATACCAATTTTATCGGCTCCCATCACCATCAAGAGTAATAAGAGTGCCAATATAAGCATAGCTTTGGGACTGGTGGTAAAGCTTAAAGTTATCGCTATGATACTAAAGAAACTGCTGAGTAAATAGATGATCACCACACTGCGGCGCTGGCTCATTCCCAAAGCCAGTAAGCGGTGATGTAAATGATCCTTATCTGGTTTGAAAATGGGTGTTTTGTTGTTGATTCGTCTGATAATAGCGAAAAAAGTGTCAAAGATTGGTATACCTAAAATAACGATGGGGATAAACAATGAAATTAAAGCTGCGCTTTTCGTCGCTCCCATTATAGCAAGACAAGCCAGTACAAATCCTAATAAATTCGAACCTCCGTCGCCCATAAATGTTCGGGCGGGATAAAAGTTATATGGCAAGAATCCCGCAATGGCCGCAACCAGCAAAAAAGCAGCCCAGGCAGCCTGGCTTTGACCCTGTAAAAGTGCAATGATTCCCATGGTTATTGCAGCAATCCCGGATACTCCTCCTGCCAAACCATCCAGGCCGTCAATAAGGTTTATGGCATTGGTTACACCAACGATCCATAAAAAAGTGACCGGTATGCTTAATAATCCCAAATTTAAAACACCATTAAAAGGATTATTTACGAAATATACGATAATACCAAAATAAATAGCTACAGCAGCAGCGATTATCTGACCAAAAAGCTTGACCCATGCTGATAATTGATAAATATCGTCCAACATGCCCACCAGAAATATGATACAAGTTCCGATTATCAGTCCTGTATAAGGGCCTGATATGTCGAAAGCAGTCAGACAGGCAACGATAAATGCAACAAAAATAGCCAGGCCTCCAAGGCGGGGCATCGCTGTAGCATGTACTTTGCGCTGATCCGGTTTATCTATAGCACCAATTTTTCCAGCTAATTTTATGACCCACGGCATGGAAAAAAAAGTTATGCAAAAAGCTAAAATAAGGGCAATTATTGTTAAATATGACATAATAAATAATAATTCTCCCCTCTCGGTATAGGCTCATTCTAACACCCTCCCCCTCCGCTTGTCCATATGCCAACTTCAGGGAAGGCGAATCGTCATCGCTGTATTTTATACTGCTTTTTTACTCTGTTACTTACACTATACACCATAAAAAACTGCGAAAAATTACATTTCCGCAGTATATATGACTATTTATATGATTTTTAAGATATTTCTGCTTTTTCACTCCCACCGCTGATATAAACGTTCCCCCAGCCAAATTGCCAGTAACGTCAAAAGCCC
>DBRM01000002.1:5254-5890 GCA_002305965.1 Syntrophomonas sp. UBA1368 | reverse complement strand
TGGAAAAGCGGGGTCATTTTGTTGCGGTTGCAACATTTCTCCGGCTATTATATAATGCCTGCGGGAGGAGAATTACATGAAGCAATATATCGATTTACTATATGAAGCACCGCTTTTTCAGAATATCAATAAAGCAGACATGGAATCCATGCTTACCTGCCTGAACCCCTACGGGAGATTCTATAAAAAAGGCAATTATATCACCCATGCCGGTGATGACATCAATTCCATCGGCGTGGTTTTAGACGGGACAGTGCAGATGGTGAAGGAAGACGTGTGGGGAAACACAGCCATCCTGGCCATCATTCCGGAAAAAGAAATTTTTGGTGAAACCTTTGTCTGCAGCAGATCCTATAACAGCACCGTTTCTTTCCGGGCAGCCGGGGATTGTGAGATTTTGTTCCTTTCCTTTGATAAGGTACTGCATTCCTGTACAAAGGCCTGCCAGTTTCATCACCGGCTGATCGACAACATGGTGATTCAGATCGCCATGAAAAATATGCAGTTAATGGAGAAAGTAGAGATCGTCTCAAAGAAAACCCTGCGGGAAAAAATCCTGGTTTATCTATCCCGGCAGGCCCAGCAAAGCAAAAAGCTGCAATTCACTGTGCCCATGGGCAGAATGGAACTGGCGGA
>DBRM01000002.1:4538-5148 GCA_002305965.1 Syntrophomonas sp. UBA1368 | reverse complement strand
ACTTTTCAAATATAATTCAAATTGTAAGACAGATTACAGCAATCGAATAAACATAAAAACCATAATCAAAGGAGGCAGTATTAATGAGTATGTTTTGTTTTCAATGTCAGGAAACAGCCAAAGGAAAGGGCTGTGAAATCAAGGGAGTATGCGGCAAAACCGAAGAAGTGGCAAAACTTCAGGATCTGGTGATCTATACGGTCAAAGGGATCGCCGAAGTAATTGTAAAAGGAAATCTTGATGTGAAGGAAATCCCCAACGTCAACCATGAAGTATTTACCGCTCTATTCATGACCATTACCAATGCCAATTTCGATGCAGCAGCTCTGGAAAAAGAAATCAAAAAACTGCTGGCTTTAAGAGATGAATTGAAAAAGAATGTACAGGCAGATCACTTACATGATGCAGCCACCTTTGAAACAGGTTCCAGAGAGTCCATGCTGGAGAAAGCTGCCACAGCGGGCGTACTGGTTACGAAAAATGAAGATATCCGTTCCTTAAGAGAGTTGATCACCTACGGGGTAAAAGGGATGGCTGCCTATGCCCACCATGCCCTGAATCTGGGCAAAGAAGATGCAGACATTTATGCTTTTGCCTATGAAGCACTGGC
>DBRM01000002.1:1950-4410 GCA_002305965.1 Syntrophomonas sp. UBA1368 | reverse complement strand
ACCGGTGTGGACGTATATACTCACAGTGAGATGCTGCCGGCCCACTACTACCCTGCTTTCAAAAAGTATGAGAACCTGGCAGGTAACTATGGCAACGCCTGGTGGAAACAGCTGGATGAGTTTGCATCCTTCAACGGGCCGATCCTGTTTACCACCAACTGCATCGTTCCCCCCAGAAGCGAAGAGATCCAGTCCCGGATATTTACTACCGGTGCTGCCGGATACCCTGGCTGTGACCATATAGAAGCAGACCAGAACGGCAAAAAAGATTTCTCCAGGATCATTGAAATGGCCAAAAAGCTCAATGCACCTGAAGAAATAGAAACCGGTTCGATTGTGGGCGGGTTTGCCCATGAACAGGTTTTTGCCCTGGCGGATAAAGTGGTTGACGCTGTAAAATCCGGTGCCATCAGGAAATTCTTTGTCATGGCCGGATGTGACGGAAGAATGAAGAGCAGAGAGTATTACACTGAATTTGCCCGCAAGCTCCCTAATGATACAGTGATATTAACCGCAGGCTGCGCCAAATATAAATATAACAAACTGGATCTGGGCGACATCGGCGGTATTCCCAGAGTGCTGGATGCCGGCCAGTGCAATGACTCCTATTCACTGGCCCTGATCGCATTGAAACTGAAAGAAGTATTCGGCCTGGATGATGTAAACGATCTGCCCATCGCCTACAATATCGCCTGGTATGAACAGAAGGCTGTGATCGTACTCCTGGCACTCCTCTATCTGGGCGTTAAAAACATCCATCTGGGGCCCACTCTGCCCGGGTTCCTGTCCCCCAATGTTGCCAAAATCCTGGTGGACACTTTCGGAATTGCCGGAATCGGTACTGTTGATGAGGATATCGCACTGTTCATGGGCGCATAGGCTGAGCCGATTCGAGTATACTTTAAATAATTAATAGAAAGAAGGTTATGATCATGGGAAAAGCAACTCAGGATCTCAGAAAAGAACACGATGCCATTCTGCATGTTTTGAAAATTCTCGATGTGATGATGTCAGCCGAAGATAAGGAAGATACTGAAATGCTTCAGTATTACAAGGAAATTGTGTACTTCCTGAAAACCTTCGCTGATAAATGCCATCATGGCAAAGAAGAAAACCACCTTTTCACGGAATTGATCGCAAATGGCATTCCCAACCAGGGCGGGCCTGTAGGAGTAATGCTTCATGAACACGGCGTGGGCAGGGATTATATCGCTTCCATGGATCAAGCCCTGGAATCAGGAGACCTGGAAAAATTCAAGGCAGCAGCCCAAGGCTACAGTGATTTGCTGAGAAATCATATTGAAAAGGAAAACAGTGTCTTGTTTGTAATGGCAGACAGGGTACTCAGTGATGAAAAGCAAGACCAATTATTCGAGCATTTTGAAGAACATGAGGAAACTGTGATCGGACACGGTGTTCACGAAGAGCTTCATGCCATGATCCACAAATGGTCGGAAGCATTCGGAGTCCATTGATCCATACCGGAGGAAATATGGCTTTTTCAAGACGACTGGAAGCAAATACAGTACAAAAAATGATCGCGATATACTGTCATGAAATGCATGGCACAAAAGGAAATAACCTGTGTGCTGAATGTTTAAAGCTTTTCGATTATTCCGAAAAGCGTATTGACAAATGCTTTTACGGCGATGATAAACCGGTATGTTCAAAGTGCCAGGTTCATTGCTACAAGCCGGAAATGAGAGACCGGATAAAAGAAGTCATGCGGTATTCAGGCCCCAAAATGATGTTTAAAAGCCCGCTGCTATCCATCAGGTATATGTACAGGAAGATCTTTAAGAGCAATGTCAGCTCTGCCCGCAAGAGCAAGGAGAATTAAAAGGAGGCCCCNNATTATTTAAATAAATCCGTACTTAAATATTTTTCTCCCCGATCGGGAAACACTACCACCACAAAGCCCTCTTCAATGTCCTTGATGCATTCCAGGGCGGCAAGCATAGCCGCTCCGCTGCTCATCCCCACCAAGATGCCTTCCTGAGAAACAATGGCCCGGGCCATGGCAAAAGCGGCTTCAGATTCAATCATTACCCGCCGGTCAATTTGGGTTTCATCGTAAATTTCCGGAACTATGGCTTCCTGCATATTTTTCAGGCCCTGGATGTAATGGCCTAAAACAGGATGAGCTTCAACAATTTGAATAGCGGGATTTTTGCTTTTAAGCCCCATTCCTACTCCCATGATGGTTCCTGAGGTTCCCAGGGCGGAAACAAAATGGGTAACCTTTCCCTCAGTCTCCTCCCAGATTTCATGGGCTGTGGTCAAATAATGAGCCAGTTTATTATACTCATTGGAAAATTGGTTGGGCATGAAGTACTTATCAGGATAAGTGCGGCAAAGTTCATGGGCTTTCCTGATGGCTCCGTCCGTGCCCAGAGAAGCATCTGTCAGCGTAATCTTCCCTCCGAAAGCCTGGATCATTTTGCGGCGTTCGATGGAAAC
>DBRM01000002.1:977-1902 GCA_002305965.1 Syntrophomonas sp. UBA1368 | reverse complement strand
TTCTTCGGCTTGCTCAATCATTTTTATGGCAATGCGGTCTTTAATGCTTCCGGTTGGATTGAAGCCTTCCAACTTTGCATACAGCGGAATGTGCGGCTTGGGATTCAGCTTATTTATCCTGACAAGCGGTGTCCGCCCAATCGTATCAATAATATTATCGTACATATACATTCTTCCTTCCGGTTAATCAAAAACTATATATTATAATATCACTTTGCATAACGAGTGGTAAGCCAACACAGCGAGACCGCAATGATGAGCGAAATAATTTATAAAAAAGATCCCCTGCGTATCATAATCGAATCTGAATCGCAGGGGATTATATTGGATTTAATACCTGTATGCCAGGCGGTATTTATAAAATGAGTGTTTTTCCTGCGGTGGTCAGAATTTCAGTGGCGGTAAACATATTGGTCACCTGACCCACCAAGAGCTTATCCTTCTTGCCGAAAAAGTCCAGGCAGGTCCCGCAGGATAAGATCTGCACACCCTTTTGCTCCAGGAATTGCAGGTGCTCCAGAATGGGAGATCCTTCGGTGGTCAGATGCACGCCGCCATTCATGAAGATCAGGTTTTTGAGCTCCGGCCCCATTTCCGTCAGGGTATAAAAGAAGCTCTTCATCAAGACTTCTCCCAGCTCATCGTCTCCCTGCCCAAAATATTGAGATTTGATCAGAATCGCTACGTCTTTTTCCGGGGCATTTTGGAAACACTGGCAGGCATCCTCTTTGGTCATGTGAATGTGGCTGTCCGTTCCTTCCGTTTCGATCACAACTGCATAGCCCTGGCTGGCCGCCAGTTTGCTCACGTTTTCCAATGCGGTTTGATTATCTACCAGGGTCACGATTTCTTCACCGCTGTTTTCATCCATGGCCCGTTTGGTCAAAATGACCGGCTGGGGACAATTCAATCCCCGGGCATCAAC
>DBRM01000002.1:711-836 GCA_002305965.1 Syntrophomonas sp. UBA1368 | reverse complement strand
CCTTCATGATGGTTGGGAAAAAGGATATACCAGTCATAATCAGATGTTGTTCCCAAAACGCTAACCTACTTCCGCAGTATTTCCAAAAAGGCCTCGACCCGGGTCCTTAATTGTTCAAAATCATT
>DBRM01000002.1:0-661 GCA_002305965.1 Syntrophomonas sp. UBA1368 | reverse complement strand
GAACTGCAGATTGGTATCGATGATACCGTCTACATTATACTCTTTTGCCAGGCGGACAACATCCTCGATGCGTCCAGGATTCGGTGTGAAACAAGCGCAGTTGGTCTTCATATAACGTTCCGCCAGCGCTCTCACCTGTCCTTCGATGGTGGTGGCACTTTCATCTACCAGGTTTTCAAAATAGCGGGTCCCGGTACATAATTCTTCTACCACTACTGCTGCTCCGGCTGTTTCGATAATGTGGTGCAGCTTCCAATTGGGGATGGCCATGGGCGTTCCGGTGATCAGGATACGCGGAGCATCCGCCGGGAAAACCCCTTCCTGCCGGGCGATCCGTTCTTCCAGTTCATCAGCCAGTTTATTGCCCATTTCCGCACAGCGGGTCGGGTCATCATAGAAAGCGATCTGGGTCACCAAGAGTGCATCCTTGCCGCTGATGGGAACAGGTGATGCCTTGCGGGCGTTATAAATACGCTGCAGGGTCTTTCTTTTGTTATTGATCAATTTGATGCTTTCGGCCAGGGCTTCCGGAGTCACCTTGTTACCGGTAAAATCTTCGACCACTTTTATAAAATCCATAATTTCCTGCTGGTAAGCGGCGATATCTTTTTCCCGTTTCATCTGGGGAATATCGATAACATGAACAGGTACGTCCTGGGCC
>DBRM01000067.1:12410-13519 GCA_002305965.1 Syntrophomonas sp. UBA1368 | reverse complement strand
ACGGTCATCACTTCATCTCTTACCATCCCTTTGGCACGTTTCAGTAAAGCCGTCACTTTGGCATAAAGCTCTGCCAGTGAGAAGGGCTTGGCGATATAGTCGTCACATCCCAGATGATACCCGTACAAACGGTCATTTTCCTGATGGCGGGCGGTAATGAAAATAATCGGAACATCACTTTTTTTGCGCAGCTCCCGGCAAATGGCAAACCCGTCAACCTCCGGCAGCATAACATCCAAAAGCACCAGATCATATTCTTTCTCCAGACATTTATCCAGCCCTTCATCTCCGGTCTCCGCAGTGTCTATATCGAAAGTTCCTTCACTTTTCTCCAAAAAGTAATCGGTGATGATCTCTCTTATTTCCGCATCATCTTCAACCAAAAGCAGTTTGAAAACCATTTCTTCACCTCCAGGAATAGGTTACCAAACAAATATATCCTTTTTATGTCTTCTTTAATGTTAATGATAACGGCCACAGCCGTTAGTTATATTGTTCAGTCCAAGGACAAATGAATAGGGAAGCAAGTCTGAGTTACTTTGCTTCCCGATTAAAGCAATATTTATATATTTATTTAGTTTATAAATGTAGATTTAAATCGTCCATTGATTGTGAATGATGCCCGCCAGTTTCCATTCGCCTTGGTATTCTTCAAAAACCAGCCGCAGGCTTTGCCAGTCCATCCCTTCATATTCAGGATTAAATCCGGAAAAGTAGTATTCAACAATGATGGGGTTTTCATATACTTCGAACTGATTCTCCAGCATATTTCCGAAGCTTAGCACCTCATTATAGCCAGCCTCTTCGGCATTTATAAAATCTGCCGTGTAAATAAACTTTTCATAATATTGACCGGGGGTTAGCCTGATTTCATCACCTGATCCATCATAATTGCCCCATAAATATACTTGCTCATCAGCAAAAAAACCTTTTATGCTTTCCTGATCAAAAATCTGGTCTGAATCTGTTGAAACATAAGTATAGGGAGTAAATCTCACCCCTTTGTCCGGATGAACATATTCAGCAATCAAGTCTGTATCTTTGGCTTTGAGCGCCTGGATCAGTTCATCTGATCTCGCTTTTATGATCCTTTCGGCAATTTCCGGTTT
>DBRM01000067.1:9866-12253 GCA_002305965.1 Syntrophomonas sp. UBA1368 | reverse complement strand
CTGTCCACCCCTTTCATATATGCTAAATCTATTAAAGTATCTATTAATGTTTACGTTTGGATATAGGTATCCTTACACATACGAAGTTGTCACGGGGGACCCGTGACAACTTGTAAATTATTTATTGCACGGCAAAAGGGCGAATTACAAAAAAGAACCGATTACGAAGAATGCCGAAGAAGCCCCTGGGTCAGGGAAGGCTCCCTAAACCAGGGGCTATTTGTTTTTTCTTTTTTACTCATAGAAGAGATTGATACGAGGTGCCTGGCTGCCAAATGATGTGTCTTTCCTGAATACTGTTTCCTTGACTTGATTGGAAATATTGGGGATCAGGTCAGAGTAAAAACCAATTTGTAAAGGAGGCTCATCTTCAGTCAAGCCAATGGCATATACGGTATAAGCAGTTCTGGGTTCTATTTCAATTGATCCTGATGCCAAAACGGAGTCATCTCCTTTGGCATTACGTAATCGCAGAGTGTAGGAACCGGGTGGGATTATTTCGTAATCAGTGACCTGCGTATAACCAACATTACTAAACAGGGTGGCACCGTCTTCAATGGCCAGATCTGCATCAGTCAGAGCCGGCGACAAGTTGGTGAACCGGATCAGGGCATCATCGTTATCTCTGGGGACAACATTTACAAATATGGGCAAGAGACTGATGTCAGGCAAAGTGCCTATGATGGCGGCAGTAATTGCTTCACTGGGGGGAATGGTAAGGGTAGTGTCCAGCAACGGGTTTTCAGTTTTTCCGGCAGAAAACAACTGAATATGCATATCCTCCGGCCCGGTGACCAAATATTCGCTGAGTTCATTATAGGCCAGATTTTTTACAGCCAGATTTCCGTCGGTATAAATGTCGACAGCGGGGGTTCCGGGAGAAGCATGCAGGAACCTGATAAAAGAATTTATTGTTGGCATTATTCATCACGCCTTATCAGATATTTTGATACAGTATATTAATGAAGGATAGAAAACATTCGATGAAATGCAAAACTGCTTTGTCAGCCTGCTCAAATGCGCAGTAGATATCTTTATTATAATCCACACAATATAAGACATAACCAACGTCACGTTTAACCGGAAACGAAGTTATTCTCTTGAAGGGTAAATGTATGTCTTTAACGAATAAAAATAATAACAAAGAATACTGAGTATTTAGGAGATGGGAGCATATGGATAAGTTAAGTTTGGGATCCATGACCGAGCAGGAGATATATGAACATGTTTACAAATGGTATAAGGCGGACGGACCGAACCTGCTGCAGAGCATGAGGGGGAATTTAGACGCAGAATACCTTCAGCGCAGTGAACAGCTGGTTGAATCTCTGCCTGAGCCAGCCCAAGCTGCCCCGAATGATATGTATTTTGTTTTCCAGATGATTTCTTCTGATTTATTGGAATGGGCTTTTAATGCAACTGATGATAATGGCATAAGTATGGGGGAATATGCCAGGTATGCCTTGCAGAAGAAAGAAGATGAGATCGGATTCGATGAACTGTTTAATTTCCTGCGGAAATCAAAATTGTTTAAAGAGTTCTCCCGGATCTTTTAAGAAGAAAGATCACCGGCTTCAATCCTTATTCCTTCCGCCTTATCTTGGCTATAAGTGATATATATGATTAAATGTTAATGTAATAATGATTAAAGAGGGATGTTTCATGAACAGATTCGTAGCTCATCCATGGCACGGCATATCCTTAGGCGACCAGCAGCCCCATATTGTAAATGCTTTTATTGAGGTCACTCCCAGTGATACAGTGAAATATGAATTGGACAAGACCACCGGGCTGCTAAAGATCGATCGTCCCCAGCTGTTTTCCAATGTATGTCCCACTCTGTATGGATTTCTTCCTCAGACGTACTGCGGGCAAAGAGTAGCCGAACAATGCGGCAGCAAGTTCGGACTGGAAGGTATTGTCGGGGATAAAGACCCGCTGGACATTTGTGTTCTGACCGAGAAATTGATCACCCAGGGAAATATTATGCTCAAGGCTATTCCCATCGGCGGCATCAAGCTGTTGGATAACAACGAAGCCGATGACAAGATCCTTGCGGTTTTAAAAGGGGATGCTCTTTACGGTGACTGGGAAGATATCAGCCAGTGCCCGGAAAAAGTTTTAAACCGGCTAAGACATTATTTCCTGACTTATAAACAGGCGCCGGACAGTCTAAATCAGAAGTGTGAGATCATTGATGTCTATGGCCGGGAAGAGGCCCTAAATATTATCAAGCTGGCCTGTGAGGATTACCAGGAACTATTCCGTGATATGAAATAAAATTCTACTGTTTAAGTAACAGAACTGCCCGATTCTCCCGCAATTTATTCCAGCCTAAATGTACAAAATAAATCATAAATATAGCGAAAGGCTCTGAAAACGAAGAA
>DBRM01000067.1:9630-9808 GCA_002305965.1 Syntrophomonas sp. UBA1368 | reverse complement strand
TTTGGTTTACAAAAATATTTGACTGATCCAGGAAAAACGTTAGGATAGGAATGAAGACCCTTATTTGACTGAAGATGTTTATTGATCAAGGAGCGATGATGGAACTTTGGGTGCAAAAACTCCTGGACTGGTACGATAAAAACAAACGGGATCTCCCCTGGAGGAAGAGCCGGGATCC
>DBRM01000067.1:0-9503 GCA_002305965.1 Syntrophomonas sp. UBA1368 | reverse complement strand
ATGGCGGAATGGGACGGGACCTTTCCTTCCTCCTATCAGCAGAGCATTTCATTGCCTGGTATTGGACCCTATACTGCGGGAGCCATTATGAGCATCGCTTTTGGACAACCTGTACCGGCTGTGGACGGGAATGTCCTGCGGGTCATGAGCCGCTTTTTTGCCTGGCCGGAAATAGAGGAGAGAAATGTGCAGGCTAAGATCAGGCTGATGGTTGCTGAGAGTTTTCCTCCCGGAAGGGAAGGAGAATTTACCCAGGCCTTGATGGAACTGGGGGCCCTGGTATGTATTCCGCGGCATCCGGATTGCAGCCGCTGTCCGCTGACGGATGAGTGTCAGGCTTTCCAGCAAAAGCGGCAAAGTGAATGGCCGGTCATGAAAAAGAAAGCACCGGTCAAAGAGATCCAGCGTTTGGTGGCAGTGATCAAACAGGGCGATCTGATTTTAATGCACCGGCGGCCAGCCACGGGATTATTAGCCGGTTTATGGGAATTTCCCGGAGTGGAAGGGCGACTGAAAAAGGAGTTGGCAGCCAGGTTTGAGGAAGAATATAAACTGAAGTTGAAAATCGGCAGACATCTTATCGATGCCAGGCATGTTTTTACCCATATTGAATGGCAAATGAAAGTATATGAGGCAACCCTGGCAAAGGGGGAGGACCTAAGCCGAAAGTTGGATTTCAAATGGGTCTCCAGAGATGAACTGGAAAAACTGGCCATCCCCACGGCATTTCATCAAATCAAACGAGCATTATAAAATGGACGACGGAACTCGAGAACTTTTTCTTGTAACGTTCTTCCTGATAAAGATCATATAATATAGGATGTAAATGGACCCAAAGGGCAGTTAGTGACTATAATGATTAGATAACAGCGTTTCATTATTTTTGATTTATTCATAACAGGGAAGGTGTAAATCTTGCAGGACCGATCAATGAATCTTGGTTTTTCGGGAAAGGTGATCAAAGCAGCGGAACAGTATCCGGATCTATTTTTGGGCAGGGTGATCGCACAGTATAAGGATTTATATAAGGTAGCTTCTGAAAAAACAGAATTACTGGCGGAAATCACCGGGAAGCTGCGCTATGCGTCAGAAGATATGACAGATTACCCTGCAGTAGGCGATTTTGTATTGATGGACCGTGAGGAAGAGGCCAGCGGCAATGCCATCATTCATCAAATACTGCCAAGAAAAAGTATGTTTGTACGCCGGGCGGCAGGGACAGCCCATGACGTACAGGTGGTGGCGGCCAATATTGATACAGTATTTATTTGTATGTCATTAAATAATGATTTCAATCTGCGCCGACTGGAGCGTTATCTTTCCATTGCCTGGGACAGCGGGGCAGTGCCGGTGGTGGTACTGACCAAAGCTGATCTATGTCAGGATCTGCCGGAAAGACTGCTTGAAGTGGGCCGGATAGCATTAGGGAGTGACGTGCTGGTAACTTCCAGCATGACAGCAGATGGATATAAGGATATACTGAAATATATCGTGCCAGGGAAAACAGTAGCTTTTATTGGATCGTCAGGGGTGGGCAAATCCACTTTGATCAACCGGCTGATTGGGGAAGACCTGATCGCTACCCAGGGACTGAGAAGTGATGATAAAGGCAAACATACCACAACCCGGCGTGAGCTCCTGCTGATTCCCGGAGGCGGAGCGGTCATCGACACCCCCGGGATGCGTGAACTGGGATTGGAAAGTGCCGACCTGTCACGGTCATTTGCTGATATAGATGAATTGACCAATTCTTGCAGGTTTAAAGATTGCCGGCACGAGAATGAACCGGGGTGTGCCGTCAGACAGGCCATTGAAGAAGGCTTGATAGATGAAGCACGCCTGCAAAACTATAAAAAGCTGCAAAAAGAAGCCAGGTATGAAAGCTTAAATTCCCGGCAAATCGAAAAAGAAAAAATCGATGAGATGTTCTCCGAATTCGGGGGAATTAAAAATGCCCGGAATTACGCCAAATCCAAGAACAAACGCAAATAGAATATGTTATAGATGATTAGGAGGCGAAGCCAATGCAGGAAACGTTTGAAAAGCAATTAAGAGATCTGGTAGGGGAGATCACTGACAAGCACAGTCGTTTTCGCTATTGTACCAGCAAGGAATCTTGTGCGCTTCCCAACCGGAATACCATCATCAGTATCATCAATGATTTCAGGGTACTGCTTTTTCCCGATTATTTCGGCAAACAGAATCTGGATAACACCAGTATGCAGTACTATATGGGAAATGTAATGCTGGATATTCATGATAAACTTTATGGTCAGCTGGTCTGTGCCCTTAAACATCAGTCGCTGAAGACCAATGGCAGCCCTGAGGATATTGAGAAGCAGGCCGCCCGGATCTGCTGTGAATTCTTCAGCAAGGTCCCCGCGGTGATGGAGATTCTTGAGACAGACGTACAGGCAGCCTTTGACGGTGACCCGGCAGCCGGGGACAAAGACGAGATCATTTTCTCCTACCCCGGGGTCTTTGCCTTGTTTGTTTATCGCCTGGCTCATGAGCTCTATCTGATGAAGGTACCGCTTATACCAAGGATCATGACCGAATATGCCCACAGCCGAACCGGCATCGACATCAATCCCGGAGCCACCATCGGCAAATACTTCTTCATGGATCACGGTACAGGCATCGTCATCGGTGAAACCTCGGTGATCGGTGATTATGTGACCATTTACCAGGGCGTTACCATTGGTGCCCTGTCTACAAGGGGCGGTCAGCAGCTCAGAGGCTCCAAACGTCATCCCACCATTGAAGACAATGTGGTGATCTATTCCGGAGCTTCCATTTTAGGCGGTGAAACCGTTATCGGCAGGGGAGTCGTGATTGGCAGTAATGTTTTCATCACCAAGTCGGTCCCCCCGGGCACCAGAGTGAGCTTGAAAAACCAGGAGCTGTTGTTTCAGGATCGGAAGACGCAGGAATTTAAATCTGAATTCTAACCAGAGCGGCAAAAAGTGTGAATTACTGCGTTGCTCTGCAAGCCCTGCTCAATCGACGTACCTTAGTACGACTCAATCGCAGCCCTTCCAGAGCGCCTTGTTCTTCACACTTTTTGCTCGCTCTCGCTTTAAAGGAATATCAAAGGCGGCAAAAACGGTTAATAACTGCGTTAGCCCGCAAGTCACGCTCAATCGACGTACCTAATGTACGCCTCAGTTGCGTAACTTCCGGGCTGCCTTGTTCTTAACCATTTTAACTCGCTCTGGGGTTCAGATGGCTGGATGGAAAGCAGAAAGTTGGAAAGGGGACAGTTTGAAGCAGGCGATCGTTGAACGATAGTTAAGCGATGGTAGGGGGCGACGACTCTGTCGCCCCGCAGATTAGCAGAAGTTAATGCTAAAGGTGGCTTTACATCGCCTCACCCCTCACCCCTCACGCCCTTTAAGACTGCATATTTTTGTGGATCCGGAACATCATATTAATAAACGCCTAAAATAACGGGAGGTATAGTATGCGGGAAAAGAATTACCCGGATCCGGACAAAAAAATCATCTCTCCTATGGACTGGATAAGGTTTTTCGGCCGAAAACGTGAAAAACTGGATACACCTGAACCGCCTCCGGAGAAAGAATAGGGAAACAAAGTACGGGGATATCTTAAAGATATGCCCGCTTTTTGTTAAAATAATGCATAATTTTACAATTAAACTAACCAAATGCGAAAAATTTTGTTAAGATATATACGAACAAAAAGAATAATAAACAATTGTTAAACCAAGTTAAGAAATATAAATTTTTTATCATAGCGGGGGAGAAGAGGAATGGAATACGAGAGTGTGGGAAGGTTTACCACAGATAAGGCCAGGAAAATGCTGCAGCAGCTTCGCCGGCAGGTACCGCATATCCATTGGGAACTGGGATGGGGTGAAGGGAACATCAGTGACGTGGTCAATTATACCAATATATGTGTGCCGGAGTTCCAGCATCAGGAGGCGGAGTACGTGATCAGCCGTATGGAAAACGGGGAAGACCTGACGGATTACCAGCCTGACAGCCGTTTCCCTATTCTTTTTGAAAAAGTGAACGGCGTCTTTATGGTGGCCAAGCCCCTGACTCTGTTTGCGGAAAATGTAAAGGACTTGATCCGGTTATTGGACGGTGGACCGAATGATGACATGAGTGATTATCTCAGACGGATCTCACAGCTGCTGGTAAATATTTATGCCCTGCAGATACACCTGCCCGAATGCACGGGAGGCACCTATTATCAGCCCTGGCTCAGCTTCAGCCTGGCGCATAAACTGGAACCTTTTTCGCTTTATTATGATGTAACCAATCCTTTCGAAGTTCAGGTTAATACCTGCAATCTGGACAAGACCCTGGAGGAAATTTTGGAAGTCCTGCAGACCGGCTTGGTACATTATGAGATGTATGAGGATTCCGGTAATTATAAATATTTATCCATGGCAGTCAGTGTATGGAAAAACCAGTACGGCGGTGAGTTCGGCTGGGGGACAGCTGTTGTCAATGTTTTAAAACTGCTGCATTATGCTGTAAACTGCCTGCAAGACAAGCAGTCTGACAATTATACGGAAAAGTAAAAAATGAAAATGACATTAAATCATGGCTCAGGTCATATTGATTTTGAAGTGATCTACAGCGATCGAAGGACCATTGCCATCATCATCAGCCCGGAAGGGGACGTGAAAGTAAGAGTCCCATACCGGACGTCTCCCCAGGTCATCATGGATTTGGTCGACCGCAAAGCAGAATGGATCATCCGCAAGCTGCAGCAAATGGAACTAATCAAAACCCGGGCGGACAAAAGGGATTTTCTTGATGATGAACCTTTCCCGTATCTGGGCCGGGATCACCCACTCTACATCAGAATTGATGCCAGACTCAGCAGAGCAAAGGCAATACTGGAAGACGGTTTATTCATCATTGATACACCCGCTGCTGATACCATTTTGCTGAAAAATGCTATGGAAGCCTGGTACCGGGATGCTGCGCTAA
Organism: Syntrophomonas sp. UBA1368; assembly: GCA_002305965.1. Lineage (GTDB taxonomy): Bacteria > Bacillota > Syntrophomonadia > Syntrophomonadales > Syntrophomonadaceae > UBA1368. The sequence continues at coordinate 4,536 of DBRM01000067.1, read as the reverse complement.
AGTACATCCGTTCCCGCATCGATGATTATGCCCCGATCCTCAATGCAAGCCCGAAGCGCATTACCATCAGACAGCAAAAAACCCGCTGGGGAAGCTGCAGCAGCAAGGGGAACCTGAGTTTTAACTGGCGAATAGTGATGGCCCCGGCAAAAATCATGGATTATGTCATCGTACATGAGCTCTGCCATTTGATCCGCCCGGATCATTCAAGAGAGTTCTGGAGTTTGGTTGGGTCTATTATTCCTGATTACAAGGAACGCCGCACCTGGCTGAAAAACAACGCTGCCAAACTAACCTGGCAGCCGTAATACGTTACTTTAATTTTAACCCGAGACCCTTTCGTTGGTTTATTCATTTCGCACAACAATCCTGATCTGAAATGGCTCAATTCCATTATTTTTTCCCATACTTTAGTCTTGACCTGCCCTGGTTTCACTCCCAACAGGAGCGGAAAAGTGATAAAATTTAAATATAAAAGGGGGGAGCTTTGTGAAAGCGGTTGAAGCTATAAACGCTGATAACGTTGCATTACATTTCGATCAGACAATAAGTGATGCTGCCCGCATATTACTGGCAGGAAAGATAACCGCAGCACCGGTTTTAAATGACAGGGAACAGTGCATCGGGATCATCAGCAAAGATTTGCTGATGACATCTTTGCTGGAAGGTGCAGCGGGTGATACCCGGATTTGTCAGATCATGCTGGAAGAGTTTCCGCGAATTCAGGCAGATGATGTAATTGATCTGCGCCCGGAGAACCTGTCCGGGCCTGCTCTGGTGGAAAAAGACGGATCTGTGCTGGGGGTCATTGATTTCCCGTACTTACAAAAGACGGCTGCTTTGTTTGAATACCAGGAAAGAGAAAAATTCCATGCCACCGTTGATGCTGTAACCACTCCGGTTTTGGCCATTGGCAATGATTGCAGGATCAAGATCATCAATAAATGGATGGCCCGCTTGCTTGATTTGAATCAAAAAGAAGTTTTAGACGCTTTGGCCGCTGAGGTGATAAATAACCCAGAGATTCTGGAATTATTAAAAGACCAATCCAATTATTCTGAGGAAAGAATAAACTTAAAAGGCAATAATTTTATTCCCTTTTGCAACGAAATTGTGATTGATAAAAATATTATCGGCCGGGTGCTGCTGCTGCGTGACATATCAGAGATCGAACAGCTGGTGCGGGAATCTGAGTATACCAAAGGATTGAACCGCCAGCTGGAAGCGATTATTGAGTCTTCTTTTGATGGCCTTTATGTAACCGACGCGCAGGCCAACACATTAAGACTAAACAAGGGCTTTGAACGCATTATGGGTATTACGGCTGAACAATGCGTAGGAAGGAATATGAGGGATCTGGTCGCAGAAGGTGTATTTTCCCGTTCCGGGACACTGGCAGCCATAGAAAGTGGTGAAAGTGTTACTCTTTCTCTGACGGCCAGCACTGGCAAGGAAGCTCTGGTCACCAGTAATCCCATCTATGATGAAGACGGCAAGCTCATTCTCTTTGTTACCAATGTGCGTGATATTACTGAGCTCAACGAACTGGAACGCAAGCTGGAACATGTAGAAGGCTTGCGGGAAAGGGAAATGGAAGCTGTCATCGAGTCCATGTTCGATGGTCTCTATGTCACTGATGGACAGGCCAATACCTTGCGAATCAACAAGGGTTTTGAACGCGTCATGGGTATTACGGCTGAACAATGCGTGGGCAGAAATATGAGGGACCTGGTGAAAGAAGGGGTGTTTTCACGCTCCGGAACCCTGGTGGCATTGGAGACCGGTACCAGAGCTACCATTTCCCTGACGGCCAGCACCGGCAAGGAAGCCCTGGTCACCAGCAATCCCATTTACGATGAACAAGGCAATATTATCATGGTGGTTACCAATGTCCGTGATATTACCGAACTGAATGACCTGCAGCGCAGACTGGAAAGGGTGGAAAGTCTGCAGGAACTGTATAAAACAGAATTGGAACAAATGAAACGGGAGAGTTCCCACGGCTTGATTGCGATATCCACCAAGATGAAGGAATTGGTTGGCATGGTTATACGGATCGCCGCCGTTGATTCGACCGTATTGATACAGGGGGAATCAGGGGTAGGGAAGGAATTGATCGCGGAGATCATCCATTCCAACAGCAGATGCAAGGACGGACCTTTTGTCCGGGTAAACTGCGGGGCAATTCCTGACAATTTACTGGAATCGGAATTATTTGGTTATGAAAGCGGAGCTTTTACCGGGGCCAGCAAAAGCGGAAAGCTGGGCTTGTTTGAATTGGCAAAAGGCGGGATCATCTTCCTGGATGAGATCGGGGAACTGCCGATGAACTTACAGGTCAAGTTACTGAGAGTTTTGCAGGATAGAACCATACTTCGCGTGGGCGGGGTCGAGCCTGTCAAAATCGATTGCCGGGTACTGGCCGGTACCAACCGCGATTTAAGGGCCATGATCGAGAAAAATGAATTCCGCCTGGATCTGTTTTACCGGCTGAATGTCATACCTGTTACCATTCCGCCTTTGCGGGAACGACCGGAAGATATACCTGTCCTGATCAACCATTTTCTAAAAACTTTCAATCAAAAATACGGCATGTCCAAACAACTGGATACCGGGGTTTATAATACACTGGCGGAGTACAGCTGGCCGGGGAATGTCCGGGAATTGGAAAACCTGATGGAAAGACTGGTGGTTACCTGCATCAACAGTATCATAACCGTAAATGATCTGCCTTTAGGTATCCTGAATGATTTAAGAAATCCCAGGCAGGAAGCTAAATTGATGCCGCTGAAAGAGGCGCTGGAGAATACTGAACGGGCGCTGCTGGAAGAAGCCTTTGCCTGCTACCGGTCCAGCTATACCATCGCAGAGGTGCTTAAGATCAATCAGTCTACCGTAGTGCGGAAAGCACAAAAATATGGGATAAAACATTGACCGGTATTACTTTGGGAATACTTGCTTAAGAGCATTTAAAAACGCCAGAAGGGAAAGTTGAACTTTCCCTTCTGCATTCCCACAGTCCCCTCCACTGCGGTCCTTCCCCCCGAGGCTGAACATCTTCCCCAAGATATCCAACCTGAAATCTATTTAAAAGTTTATGATGGCACTGTCAATTTTATTGGATCTTCTCCAGATGTTCATCTTACCAGCTTCAGCGATCAGTTCATCCCGGAAATCCGGATGAGCGATGGATACTAATGCTTCTGCCCGTTCCCAGGTGCTTTTACCCTTGAGATTGACCAAGCCGTACTCAGTCACGATCATATGGGTCGCGGTTCTGGGGTCAGTTACAATAGCGCCCGGACTTAAAATTGGTTTGATTCTGGATGTTACCTGGCCTTTGAGTTCAATGGTGGAGGGCAGACAGATAAAGCTTTGTCCGCCTTTGGATTTATAAGCGCCTTCTACGAAGTCAAGCTGTCCGCCGGTGCCGCTGATATGCCTTGTTCCTACAGTTTCAGCACATACCTGGCCAAACAGATCTATTTCGATACAGGCGTTAATGGAAACAAAATTATCGATCTGAGCGATCACAACCGGATTATTGGTATAGTCAACAGAATAGGAGGCAAGTCCCGGGTTGTCATCTAGAAAGTCATAGAGCTCCTGACTGCCCATGGCAAATGAGTACACTTGTTTGTAACGGTCAATATTCTTACGAGCCCCGGTAATTTTTCCGGCCTTAAACATTTCCAGATACGCATCAACATACATTTCCGTGTGAACGCCCAGATCTTTTAAATCAGAAGCAGCCACCATTTTCCCAACGGCATTTGGTGTACCGCCAATACCTAATTGAATNNAATGGTGGCAATTGGCTGATTTTTACTTTCGATAATATAGTCTACCTGACTGATGTGTACACACTCCTGGTTACCGCCCAGGCAACGGGGTATTTTATTATTCACTTCCAGAATTCTAATTTCAGCGGTTTCCATTGCAGCCCAACCGTTGACTGAACTGCCGCCAAAATTAAAATATCCATGCTTGTCCATTGATGATACTTGTATGACTGAAACATTATCAGGTTCACAGTCCTTGCGGGTCATCATCGGGTTTTCATGAAATTTCATCGGGATATAGTACAGATTTTTTCCGATGAATTTTTTATCCTGGCCGGATACGTGCCAGCTATGCCATAGAAAATGAGTTCCATCCGGATCAGCTTCCGCAGTGAAATGCTGATATGCACCTATATCGCAGCGAATCTTAACATCGGTCAGTTCATCTTTTCTCCGCGCTAATGCCTCGTCAAAATCACGTGCGCAGTTTATGCCGAAGCCATATTCTACCCAATCGCCTGATTTTACTAATTTGGCTGCTTCATCAGCGCTTATCAATTTCTTATTATATTCTTCCTTCCAGTTCAATGGTGTTAACCCCCTTACGTTATCAGGTGTCGGTTTCAGTGCGCAGCGATTACAGACAACGCACTATTTTCCATTCAATAATTTACCAGGCTATATATAATGAATATCAGTTGATGGCATCCTGCCCGGAGGCAGGATGCCGGGATTATTACAGCAGTGATTCTTC
>DBRM01000043.1:5941-7132 GCA_002305965.1 Syntrophomonas sp. UBA1368 | reverse complement strand
CAGTTCACTGGTACCTATTTCAATTCCGCCTCCATGAATAGCAATTACTGCTGTTGTGGATGGTCCATTATAACTGGTTATCCTATAGTCTTCGCCTTTATCCTGACGTACCGCTAACTTGCTGTAACTGCTGTAAACATCTGCCTGCACCGACGTGGTCCAAAACAATGGGGTAAATAATACTGCCAAAATGATTGCTCCGATAAATTTTTTCCTCATACATGGCCTGCCTTTCTTTTTTAATTGACTCACTAAAGTGCCTTTAAAGAGTGAGTCGTTTATTTTTTACCTTAAAATCGGCCTTTCTGTCAAAGTTAGGTTCTGGAAGGTGAGAAAAATTTAGGTTTCAAAAATGACTCGACTTTTTATTTGAAGATGCATATAATAAACATATAAATGATAATGATTATCAATATCGGGAGAAAGCTATGAAGAAAATCATTGACGCGAAACTCAAGGAAAAAGATTATAGATTGACTGATCAGCGAAGAACGATTCTTGATGTAATGCTTAAGAATCCGGGAAAGCATCTGAGCGCAGAAGAAGTTTTTGAAAAAGCCAGAAAGAAATCACCTGGTATTGGAATCGCTACTGTTTACCGCACTCTGGAAAAGTTTACCGAGATAGGCGTTTTATATAAATCTGTTTTTGAAAGCGGCAAATTCAGATATGAAATTTATAATTCCGAGATACATCACCATCACCACATTATTTGTTTGAACTGTGGGAAAATAACTGAGGTACAGGATGATTTATTAAATGACCTGGAGAGAAGAATTGAAATGCAAGGTTTTAAAATAATCGATCATGAACTGAAATTCTATGGATATTGCCCGAATTGTAAATAAAAAATTTTGCCGGAACAATGAGAATGATTATCATTATTGAAATTTATCAGTCTATTCAGGAGAGTGAAAAATGGCCATTGTTATGATAGGAAATCCCAATGTGGGGAAAAGTGCAGTATTAAGCCGCCTTACTGATCGGCCGCTTTTAGTATCCAATTACTCTGGTACTTCGGTGGAGATCACTGCCACTCAACTAAAGAGTGCAGGAAAAACCATTGATATTTATGATACACCAGGGCTCTATTCCATGGAATGCGAATCTGCTGAACAGCAGGTTATCAATGAACTGATCAATTCGCAAAAGGTGGATTTGATTCTGAATATCGTGGATGCAGTAAACCTG
>DBRM01000043.1:5245-5928 GCA_002305965.1 Syntrophomonas sp. UBA1368 | reverse complement strand
CGGCAGATGGGAATCGAAATCAACTGCCAGCTTTTAAGTCAAATCTTGAAATGTGAAGTGATTTGTTTTTCTGCCAATACCGGTGAAGGTCTTATGGAATTGATGTCTTTAATCGATAAAGGGAACAAAGAGGGAAAAACAAAAGACAAAGAAACAGGACAACCAGTCACCATCATCAAAGCGGAATTTGCCGGCAATAGTTGTAATGGTAATTGTGCCAATTGTTCCCGTAGTTTTCAGGAGATTGATTCGGAAGACTTGAAAAGAGCCGGGAAAGCTGCTGACACTGCCCGCATGGTTACCAGGGAGTTCGGAACAAAGTCCGGAAGCTGGATGGATAAAGCAGAAAAAATCATTGATAAACCTTTTTTGGGTACCATAATTCTTTTGTTTGTTGCTTATCTGGCTTTCCTGGCCTTGATGAAATTTATTGAGCTCAGCGAGGGACCAATCTCGGATCTGCTGGCACCGGTCAATTCTGTCCTTGAAGCTTTTATTCTCACGCATTTGCCGGATTCCATTTTTACAACCATATTGGCCAAAGCTGTTCCTGAAGGTTTGATTATTCCTTTTACCATTATTATGCCGGCGATGTTAATGGTCAGTATCATCATGTCTTTGATTGAGGATACAGGGCTTTTGCCCCGGTATTCAGTGGTTCTGGAAAGAGTGGGCAGCTTTTT
>DBRM01000043.1:0-5184 GCA_002305965.1 Syntrophomonas sp. UBA1368 | reverse complement strand
GTAGTGATACCCTGTGCCGCCACACTTGGCATCCTGGCCTCGGTTATTGCAACTTTTGAGGCTTCATTGATGGTGATCATGGTTACCATGATCATGACACTCATTGTTCTCGGTTATGTTCTAAGCCGAATTATGTCAACAGAAGAAGTTTTTATTTATGAATTGCCGCCCTTAAGGATTCCTTTATGGTCAAATCTTTGGACCAAGTTAAAGATCAGGTTTTCGGGATTCTTTACTGAAGTGCTGCCGCTATTGCTGGTTATGAGTATTGCGGTACGTGCTCTCATTGAATCCGGATTGCTGAATCATCTTCAATCCATAGAAAATATAACCAGGATGCTGTTCGGTATCCCGGCGGAAGCTTTTGCTGCGGTACTGCTGACTATCTTTCAACGTTATCTGGCACCCCTTATACTGCTGAATCTTGATCTCAGTGCCCGGGAAGCAACGATTGCCATCTCTATGATCGCACTATCGCTGCCTTGCCTTCCGGTCATGGTAATGACGGTCAGAGAAATCGGCTTTAAAGGACTGGCTAAAGTGCTGGCTATTGGTATGAGTACTTCCATATTAGTGGGAATTATTTTAAATCTGTTGCTTCCCTAAGGAAATGAAAGAAAAAAGTGAGGAGGGATGATCGTGAAGTTAAAGGATTTGAAACCAGGACAAAAGGCTAAAGTGATCAAAGTAGACCATAACGGAAATTTAACCAGGCGCCTGTTTGAAATCGGGATCATGCCCGGAGTTGAATTGAATATGATATCACATCATCCATTTAAAGGACCGGTGGTCTTCGAATTGGGGAATGCCACTTTTGCACTGGGGCAGAGAGCAGCTGCTGCAGTAGAGGTTGATAAGATTGAAAGCGATTGACATTTTATTTACTGTATATACTTTTATTATTTGCAGTTAGACTTATTATCTTAAGTTATGATAAAATTATTAAAAATTTATTGCCGATAAACTAGGAGGGAACGGAAATGCTGCATCTGGAGAATCTGTCATTTTCAGTTCACAATAATGGAGACAGCAAGCAGATTATCTCGGATATAAATCTGGATATCAAACGGGGAAAACTATATGGAATTACCGGCCCCAACGGCGGTGGGAAGACCACGCTGGCCAAAGTGATTATGGGGATTTTAACCCATACCGCCGGTCATATTTATCTGGATGGGGAAGATATCAGTGATAAGAATATAACGGAAAGGGCGAATCTCGGTATTGCCTATGCCTTTCAGCAGCCACCCCGTTTCAAGGGGCTGACAGTTGAAGATCTGGTCAAAATAGCTCAGCCTAAACTGAGCAATTTATCAGTGAGAAAGAGAATGAGAGATGTAGGTTTATGCCCGGAGGATTACCTTGACCGGGATATGGGTTCCGGGCTTAGCGGTGGAGAAATGAAGCGCATAGAGATCCTCCAGGTATTGGCCCGCAATGCGAAACTGGCCATTTTTGACGAACCGGAAGCGGGGGTCGACTTATGGACGATCCAGAGATTGGTGGATATTATCGTGGGAAAATATCAGAATAACCCTGAGGCAGCAGCGGTTCTAATCACTCATAACCGTAATATACTGCCTATTTGTGATGAAATCGTGGTAATTGAGGAAGGAAGAATAAAACATCATGGGCATCGTGATGAAATCTGGCCGATCATTAGAGATGATATAGTATGTCAGGTGCAAGATACATGCAGAGGTGAAGAAATTATATGAAGCTGGAAGAACTGGATAAAAATTTACTCAATACCATCAGTGATATAAAAGACATCCCTAAAGGTGCAGTCAATATTAGGAAAGACGGACAAGCAATTTACAGACAATCCTCACCTAATATTGAAATTAAAACCGGTGAAACCGGCGGACTGCTGGTTGAGATCAAACCAGGCACCAAAAACGAAACAGTGCATGTGCCGGTCATACTTACTCAAACGGGATTAAATGATGTGGTATATAATCAGTTTATCGTCGGGGAAAACGCTGATGCCACTATTGTTGCGGGGTGCGGAATACATAATGACAGTCATGGCCGTTCACGCCATGAAGGCCTGCATGAGATTCTGGTAAAGGAAGGCGCCCGGTTAAAGTATGTTGAAAAGCATTATGGCGAAGGCAGCGGAACGGGGCAAAAAGTGTTATATCCAACCACTAAGATTACGGTTATGAAAAACGCTGTTGCTGAGATTGAAACAGTCCAGATAAAAGGTGTGGATGATACGGTGAGAATAACCGAGGCTTATATCCATGAAAAAGGCAGTTTAAAAGTGGTAGAGCGGCTGATGACTCATGGGGAGCAGAATGCTGTATCAGAGATAAAAATCAACATTGAAGGGCAAGGCGGCAGCGGGCAGATTTTATCCAGATCCGTTGCCAAAGACAATTCCACACAAGTATTTAAAGCAGCATTAGTCGGAAAAAATGAGTGCCTGGGTCATGTTGAATGTGATGCAATAATTATGGATAAGGCTACTATTAAAGCAGTTCCGGAACTGATGGCCGAGGATTCAAATGCAGTCCTGACCCATGAAGCGGCGATTGGGAAAATTGCCGGTGAACAGTTGATCAAGCTTATGTCGCTGGGTCTAACGGAAGGACAAGCAGTGGATACGATTTTGGAGGGCTTCCTAAAATAATCTTGATATGGTGGTATGAGGTATGAATCTTAATTTGTTTAAAACCTATGTGCGAGTGGTAGAAACCCAAAACTTATCCAGGACCGCTGAAGAGTTTGACTTATCGCAGCCTGCGGTAACCAAACAAATTCAAGCGCTGGAAGACATGTACGGAGTTTTGCTGCTGGAACGTTCCGGCCGGAAATTGAAAACCACTGAAGCAGGCGAAACATTATATGAATACGCCAGAGAGATCATTAAAGTCATGGACAGGACTGCAAAAGCAATGGAAGAAGTATCAGACAGCCGTAAAGGCAGCTTGTATTTGGGTGCCAGCACCATCCCCGGTCAATATATACTGCCTTATATTATTAAAAAGTTTAAAGATAAAATGCCCAATATATCAATAAGTATGGATATAGCTGATACCGAAAAAATCGTTAATCGTGTGGCAGATCGGGAAATCGACGTAGGAATCGTTGGGGGCTGGATCAATAGCCGCAAAATTGAAGGTTATAGCTGGCTGGAAGATGAACTGGTATTGATCGTTCCGGAAAATCATCGCCTGGCACAACGTGAAAACAGCAGCAACAAAGGGGTCAAAATGACGGATTTGCTCCATGAGAGATGGATATTCCGGGAAAAAGGTTCAGGGACCAGAAAAGCTGCCGAAGAGTTGCTGTTAAGCAATGGCATCAGGAACGAAGCTTTAAATATTTATCTGGAGGCAGGAAGTACTGAAGCGGTATTGGCAGCGGTCGAAGCAGGAATGGGCATATCGGTCATTTCCAGCTGGGCGATTAAGAAGCTGGATGAGCACCGTAAAATAAAAAGTATCAGCATTGATGATGTGAATGCCAAAAGACTTTTTTATGTAGTATATCCCAAACAGAAAACCAGACGGAAATCCGTAGAAGCATTTCTTAGCTATATCAGGCAGCTTGATGAAATTCCAGGTAAATGAACTGGCTGACCTATGGAAGGTGGTTTTTCATAAACCGCCTTTTTTGTTTGCGCTTTAAAGGGCTATTTATTGTTGTTTGAACCTGCCCGGCGGATAACTTTTATATGAACAAAATTCGAATATTTCAAGCCTTTCTTCAAGAACCCGGGGAGTGTTAATTTATCTTGATTTTATAAATCGATTGGATATAATAAATCTATTGCTTGAAAATAAATAAGCTGGGGGTATTAACAGATGTTGCCATTACCGAAGAAATATTTTATAACTGCTGCCTCGGCAGAAGGGAATACTAAATTAACAGCCTTTGATGGGGCGCTGCTCAAAGCCCGGGTGGGAAATACCAATTTATTGAGAGTCAGCAGCATACTGCCGCCCGGCTGTGAATATTGCCCTGACTTGATCATACCTGCCGGTTCTTTACTTCCTATTGCTTATGGGGCCATTACCAGCACTGAACCCGGCCAGTTGATATCGGCAGCAGTGGGAGTGGGGATAAAGAAAGACAGTTTCGGCGTAATTATGGAGTTTTCCGGTCACTGCGGCAAAACCGAGGCAGAAGCAGCGATAAAGCAAATGGTAGAAGAGGCTTTCAGTATCAGGGGTCTGGAACTGGACGAAGTCAAGATCGCCAGTACCGAACATATTGTGGAAAAAATCGGCTGTGCCTTTGCAGCAGTTCCGTTATGGTACTAATACAGTGAATGAGATTCTAAAGGAGGAAAATTAAGTGGATTTATGGGTAACCGAATATCAAACTCCATCCCTTGGCTTTACCTGTAAAGTCAAGGAGACCCTGGCAGTAGAACAAACGCCCTTTCAGTTCTTATCAGTGGTTGATACCGAACAGTTCGGCAAAATGCTGTTATTGGACGGCATGGTCATGACCACAGAAAAAGATGAGCATATTTACCACGAGATGATCGCCCAGATAGCGCTTAATTCTCATCCCCATCCGGAACAGGTTTTGGTCATTGGCGGCGGAGACGGAGGTGCATTACGTGAAGTAATCAGGCATCCGCTGGTTCAAAAAGGGACCCTGGTGGAAATCGATGAAAGAGTGGTGGAAAGCTCCAAAAAGTTTTTCCCTGATTTAGCCTGCTCTTTTGCTTCGCCTAAGGCTGAGGTGATCATTGCGGACGGCATTGATTATGTCAAAAGCCAGACCAATCAATTTGATATTATACTTATTGACTCAACTGAACCGGTAGGACCAGCAGTTCAACTTTTTCTTCCGGAGTTTTATCAGGCGGCATACAGTGCTTTGAAAGCCGATGGAATGATCGTAGCCCAGAGTGAATCTCCCTTTTTTAATGCCGATGTAATCAAAATGGTGTATGACGGCATCGGCAGTGCCTTTCCTGTCACCAAGCTTTATCTGGCCAATGTTCCCACTTACCCCAGCGGTTTGTGGAGTTTTACTGTTGGCTCCAAACAATATGACCCGGAGACCATATTATCAGCCCCGGAGGGACCGAAAAAATATTATACGAAAGATGTCCACCAGGCAGCCTTTAAGCTACCCGCTTTTGTAAAGGCGATCATTGGACTGGATGAATAACATGGAAATAATGAATTACCTGGAACAGAAAGCTGCTTTTATGGACAG
>DBRM01000017.1 GCA_002305965.1 Syntrophomonas sp. UBA1368 | reverse complement strand
AACCTATGTAATGCCAGCGACGCCGATCAGTGTAATGATTTCATTAATGCTTATTGCCAGTTTTCCATTACTGAAAAAAGGTGTGACTGTTATTTTCAGAATGTCCGAAATTTCTGTATTTATCGGTTTGACCACCAGTGCGATAATACTGGTAACAGCATTCATCAATTTCCCGCAGTGGGAAAATCTTATGCCGGTGGCTAACATTCGCATTGAAGATTTGGCCCTGGCAACTGCTTCAGCAGGTTCAGTGTGGAGCCGGCTGCTTCCGGTTCTTATTCTGGCTTTTTACCTCGACAAGAAGAATGATAGTGTAGGTATACTCTATATGGTTCTTATTACTGATGTTCTGCTAATCACTTTTATCAGCCTCGTCTCAATCATGACATTGGGGCCCTCTATCGCGAAAATGTTAACTTTCCCAACTTTTGCTATGGTGCGCCTGCTCCATATAGGAGAATTTTTTCAACATTTGGATATATTGTTTGTGGGGATCTTGGTACTTGGTATATTTTTGGTTTTAACCGTAGCATGGTTCATGGCCTGTTTTACCGCACAACAGATGTTAGGTCTAAAAGAATATCAATTTATTGCGGCACCAACCAGTTTAATCATTGGAGTGCTGTCCATTCTGATGAGCAGAAATATTCTGGAGTTAAGAATACTGTCTTTTGCGATAATTCCTTCATTATATTTAATAAGCTTTATTTTTATTCCTTTTATCGTCTGGCTCTTTGCCTTATTCAAGCCGCCTACTGACAGTGATTATTCTCAAACCACCCCTGATCATTAATATAAAAAAGTATAAATAAACTTTCTGATGCTTAAACTAAAATGATTTTTATACGAATGGAGTTTAAATTGCGGTATTTATCCAGTAAAAAAGCAAAATCTAGAGCAGAAGAAAGCACGGGGTCTTTAAGCCAGGAAGCTTTTAGTGGAGATCTTGAGCAGAATTTTCATCAGCTTGAACTCCTTTTGCATGGCTGTTCAGATGCGGTGATCAAGAATTTTAAATTTGGTTCTGACCCTCAGATTCGTGGACTCATCGTTTATTTTGACGGTCTGGTGGACAAAACCATTGTGGAACTGAGTATCTTAAAGCCCCTCTTAATTGATTTGGAATCTCTGGACGGACAGCTTCAAGATTTCAATAATAACCTTTTAGTCATAGATTTCATAAAAAACTCCCTTTTAACCTTGGCGGAAGTTAATACCCTTACTTCTTTTGATGAAGTATGTGCTCATATCAGTTCCGGGGATACAGTGATCATGATCGATGGCTGTAATATAGCTCTGGTTGCAGGGACCCGAGCCTGGGAAGGACGTGGAATCGAAAAACCTGATAACGAGAATGTCATTTTCGGCCCCAAAGAAGGTTTTTCAGAGACATTGCGTTTTAATACCGCTATGCTGCGCCGCCGGCTCAAATCCACCGATTTCAAACTGGAGTCCTTTGTAATCGGCCGCATAACCAAAACCAATGTCGTTTTAGGCTATATAAAAGATATCGCTCCTCAGCAGATGGTAGATGAGATAATTGCCCGCCTGATGGATATTGATATTGATGGGATACTCGATTCTGCTTATCTGGAGGAGTACATTACCAATCAACCAAAAAGTCTGTTTTCTCAAGTGGAATATACAGAAAAACCTGACCGGGTCTGCGGGTCGTTATTGGAAGGACGATTGGTGATAATCGTGGACGGCTCACCGATGGCCATGGTTTTACCAATTTCTTTCCCTCAGTATTGGGGAGCAGCTGACGATTATTATACCAATTTTATTGCTGCTTCTTTATTCCGCTTGCTTCGTATTTCAGCTTTTCTGCTGGCACTTTTACTGCCTTCATTATTTGTGGCAGTTATCACCTTTCACCATGAAATGATTCCTACTCCACTTTTATTAACGATTGTTGCCTCCCGCCAGGGTATTCCCTTCCCGGCTTTTATCGAAGCTCTGCTGATGGAATTCGCTTTTGAACTGTTGCGAGAAGCAGGCTTACGCCTGCCTCGTTCCATAGGGCCTGCGGTCAGTATCGTGGGAGCTTTGATCATCGGAGACGCTGCCGTCCGCGCTGGGCTGGTCTCCACCCCTATGGTGGTGATCATCGCTTTTACTGGGATCGCCTCATTTGTTTCACCTCATTATAATGCCGCTATCATCGTAAGAATACTACGTTTTGGCTTTTTGATCGCATCCGCATTTTTAGGTTTTTTAGGAATCATGCTGCTTCTGATCCTGGTGATGATCAGAATGGTTTCTATCAATTTACTGGACCTGCCTTATATGTCACCTTTAGCGCCTTTAAACCTGTCACAGCTTTCAGACATCATTATCCGCCGTCCCTGGTTTAAAAATATGTATCGTCCTTATTTAGAAGGTATGAAAAATCAAAAAAGGCAAGGGGCCAAATAGAATGTGCAGATATTTACATGTGATTTGTGCAGCTGCCTTGATCGCTGCACTAGCTTTATTCAGTGGTTGCACTGATGTCCGCGAAGCAAATGAAATAGCCCCGGCCTTGGGGTCTGGCATTGAACTGGATGATCATGAAGAGCAGCTAAAACTAAGTATACAATTTGCCGTCCCTGAAGGTTCATCGGAGCAAGCAACAAGCATTAAAAAAACCACCGTGATGAGTTCTACCGGCCGAACCATTAGTGAAGCTTCCCGTAACCTATCACTTAGTTTACCGCTTACACCCATTCTGACACACGTCGGAACTTTTATTATCGGCGAAAGATTAGCCCAAACTGATTTAGGTATTCTGGCAGATTTTTTGATTCGTAACCCAAACCATCGGGAAACAACTTATATATTTGTCAGCAAAGGAAGTCCACCGGAAGAGATTCTTAATACGGCTACCCCCCTGGAAGCATCGTCTGCGATTGGTTTAGCCAACATATTGGAAGTCCAGGAAAATCGAAATGCTATTTATCAGCCTGTACAATCCAATCAGTTTTTTAGAAATTTGACTACCAGCGGCATAGAGCCATTCTGCCCCATAGTTTCAGTGATCAAAAATGGGGATAAAAAAATATTAAAACTTGCCGGCACGGCTGTATTTAAAAAAAACCGCATGGTGGGTGAGTTAAATGAAACTGAAAGCCGGGCTTTTACATTGATGAACCCGAAAGGCAGCCAGGGGGGGCTCCTGGTGGTGAGATGGAACAAGAATACCTTATTAACCATCGAAGTGATCCGATTGAAGGCTAATTACAAAGCAGTAATCGATAAAACCGGTAAGCTGCGGATGAGGGTCGAGCTAAAGGGAGAAGGCAATTATTATGAACAATTCGGCCCCGGGGAAATATTGACAATACCAAATATAACAAAAATCGAAAACAAAACCGAACAAAAAATCACCCGTGACATTCTGCAGTGTATTCAAAAGCTGCAGCTGATGGGCTGTGACATATTGGGATGGGGTCAGATCTACCGAGCTCAGTACCCGGCAGCCTGGCAGGTGATGAGAGATGATTGGCCTCATTACTTTGCCCAGATTGAACCTGAAGTCAAAGTGAATTTCGCCATAAGAAGATCTTATTTGTCTACCCAATCTTTTGAATATCGTGAATAACATAAGAGGTTTGAAATGCTGGCATTATTGATCACAATCTGGCTGATAATAATCATATTAGAGCTACCCTTATTGATAAAGAAATCCTTATACCGTGAGGTATTGCTGTTTACAGTTTTGTTTGCTGCAGGTGTGTATATGAGTCTGGCACAATTTTACGATTGGCCGTTTTATAATCCCCTGAAACCTTTGATCGTATTACTGGCACCCCGTTTTTGAGGAGGAATAGAGTTGAGACAAATAATGGGCCTTATGATCATTTCTTTGTTGCTTATGACCGGCTGCTGGGATATGACTGACATAAACCAAGCTGTTATTATTAGCGGAGTTGGTGTGGATTATCGAAATAACAAAGTAATTTATATCCATCAAATCGATCAAAAGGTTTCACAAATCGAAGAGGGGGCAGGAAGGCCGCTGACGGAAAGTATTATCTCCCAGGGGCGAACCTTTGCTGAAGCTGCCCGCTCAGCCAATTTATCCTCATCCAATTACTTTCTATTGGGGCAGATTGATTTGATCATGGTGGGCGAGGATTTAGCCCAAACAGATATGAATCTATTCAGCGATTTTATTTTAAGAAATCGTTATCTGCGTCTGGACACTTATATGGTATTAGCGGTGAATGATACGCCTGAGAAAGTGTATGCAGAACCTATGCCTTTAACAGCATTTTCAGCAATGGGTATGAAAAATTTGCTTGATAATAATGAAGTTCGCGGAGGCGTTTTTGTCCCTGTAACAATGTTAGATTTCTTAGGAGGTTTAAGTACCGCCGGCATTCAGCCTGTATTACCGCAAATATCTCTTTCTGAAGGCAAAGTCATGCTCAAAGGAACCGCAGTTTTTAAAGAAAGGAAATGGGTCGGTTCATTGAATGAAGAAGAAAGCCGGGGCTACCGTTGGCTGCATTACAAAACCAAATACGGGGGCATGTTGATTATTAATTCTCCTGTAGATAAACAGGCAGTGTTGCTGGAGGTTAATAATTTCTCCAGTAAGATCAAACCGGTCATTAAAAATGGTCAACTAAAATTCGATATAACTGTCGATACATCGTTACATCTATACGAACAGAGCGGATCCGGCAACCTGATGACGGAAAAGCAGCGCCGGGAAATGGAGAAGCTGGCGAACCGAGAAATAGAAAGGCAAATCAAGGCGTGCCTGGATAAGTCCCAAAGCCTGAACAGTGATATATTAGGCCTGGGCCTGCAGACGTACCGGTATTATCCGGAATACTGGCAAGAGGTTGAAAAGGACTGGCCTTCCATATTTCCCAAGGTTAAAGCTGATATTACCGTTAAAAGTAAGGTGGCCGGAGGTCATCTCGCCGCAAAGCCGGTCAAGCTCAGAAGCTAAGGATGGTGTCTCATGTTAGTAGTAATCCTTATTTATTCCTTGATTTTCCTGACCATCGAGACCCCGGGATTAATTAAAAACAAACAATGGCTGGATTTAGGAGTGGGCAGCGGGTTCCTGCTGCTGGCGATTGGTTATGGCCTGGAAACAATTTATACCTGGCACCTTCTACCTAACCCTAACATCATTCTTAATAAACTTATGCCGCTGACAGATGCTTTTTTTGTCTTTTTCCATCTGCCAGTGGGCTAAAAATAAATAGCAGGAGATTATATAATTATGGAAAAAAACTTTATCGTCAGCCGGCAGTTGGCATTCATGGTGTTTTTATCAATGCTGGGTTCTTCCTTCATATATATTCCGGAGAGCGCCACCGGCCGTAATAGCTGGTTATCGACTGTCATGGGTGCAGTGTTTGGGCTTTTGATTCTACATCTTATCATCAGCCTGCAAAAGATGGAGCCTGGGGTCAGCATTCTGCAAATGAGCAAGCAGAAGTTGGGAACCGTTCCCGGCACTGTTATTAATATTATCTACTTAAGTATGCTTTTGTTGGCAGTTGTGCTTTCTTTATATGATATTACGCTGTTCATGACTCTGATTTTACCGAATACTCAAGAATTGCTTCTGCAAGCTTCAATGTTTTTCGCAGTAATTTTTTTCAGCTACCAGGGGATAACCAGCATAGGGCGTGCAGCAGAACTATTACTATTGCCTGTACTTCTGCTCGCTACATTAGCATTAATAATACCGGTCAGCAACATCAATTGGTTCAATTTTCTGCCTTTATTAAATGACTGGAGGCCAATCGCTGCGGGTTCACTTATTTCGGCTTCCTGGCCTTTTGGTCAAATGGTATTTATGGCGCTGTTTTTGCCATTGGTAACTGACTTGCAGAATAGTGCCCGGACTATATATTATTGGTATTTGGTTGCAGCGATATTATCGGTTGCGAGTACCAGCGTTGTCATAGGTATAGCAGGGCCGGAAACCGTAACCTTTATGCGTTTCCCCTTTTTTCAGGTTATCCGCGGTATTCCCCTGCCAGGATTACAACGGATTGAATTACTTTTTTTCCTGTTGTGGTTTGTTATCAGCGGAGCAGTATCCAACAACCTTTTTGCGGCTCTGATGCTGGGGTTAAAACAGAGTATCAGAATCAAAAAAACCACCACTTTGATAATACCAGCAGCACTGCTGATCATCGTTTTGTGCAACTACATGTTTCCCGGTGATATTGGTTTCTTCTTTCGAACAACAGCTGTGATCTTTCTTTTTCTGCCGCTTTATATCCTTTACCCGGCCATAATATTTATCGCCGCTCGTTGGCATAACAAAAAAGATCCCAAAAGTATGTACCGCTTGAAAGGCTAAAGAATCATTAATAAATCCTGCAGAGCTTGCAGTGAATTCTCATCCTGCCTGATGGATAATGTATATTTATTTATTCGCTTTATTTTCACATTATGTATATGGCGGCCAAAATCAGCAGGTAATTCTTCGCTTAGTTGTATTTCTATATTTTTACCCTGTCGTTTCAGGGTTCTTATTTGCTTATTTTGAGCCATGAGCCTGAGTCTGGCCACCTGGAAGAAGTTTTCTACTGGGGCTGGCATCCTGCCGAAACGATCAATTACTTCCGCCTTGATTTCGTCTATTTCCTCCTGGCTGCCTGCTAGGAGCAATGAGCGATAAATTCTCATCTTACTGCCGGAATCCGGAATATAACTTTCCGGGATATAATAATCAACATCTATATCCAGTTGAGTATTAATACCGGTTGTATTAACGGTTCCCTTCAAGCGGGCAGTTTCCTGTTCCAAAAGCCGGCAATATAGGTCAAATCCTACTGCATGTATATATCCATGCTGCTCTGGCCCTAAAATATTTCCTGCTCCTCTGATCTGCAGATCCCGCAGGGCAATTTTCATACCGGATCCCAATTCATTGAATTCCCGGATGGCATTGAGCCTCTTTTGGGCAGTTTCATTCATGCTCTTATTCGGTAGGTAGGTAAGATAGGCATAAGCCACCCGGCTGGAACGGCCCACCCGGCCTCGCAGTTGATATAATTGAGCCAACCCCATTTTATCAGCCTCATCAATAATAATGGTATTTACATTGGGCATATCCAATCCTGATTCGATGATGGTAGTACATAAAAATAATGCAAATTTACCGTCCATAAACTCCATCATTACCCGGCTTAACTCTTCCTCTTTCATGCGGCCATGGCCGATACCTATTTCAATATCGGGCAGTATCTTCTTAAGCCGGGCATAGACCTGGTAAATATCCTCGATGCGGTTATGGACATAAAACACCTGCCCCTGCCTTTCGATTTCGTTATAAATTGCTTCTTTGATAATTTCCTCATCATATTCCATCACATATGTGATGATCGGATATCTACCCGGCGGCGGCGTCTCTATCAAAGTCAAATCCCGCATTCCAGTCAGGGACATATTCAGACTGCGGGGAATGGGGGTGGCAGAAAGGCTTATTACGTCCACCTGCTCCTTGAGAGCCTTGATTTTTTCCTTTTGTGCTACCCCAAAGCGATGTTCTTCATCGATCACTAACAATCCCAAATCTTTAAAAGCAATATCTTTTGACAAAAGACGGTGCGTTCCGATCACAATATCGATGGCTCCTTTTTTCAATTCCCCGGCAATTCTTTTTTGTTGGGCACTGGAACGAAAGCGGCTCAATACCTCGATGGCAGCCGGGTAAGGCTCAAAGCGCTGACTGAAGGTACGGAAATGCTGCTCCGCCAGCACAGTGGTAGGTACTAAAACAGCTACTTGTTTGCTGTCCATGACAGCTTTGAAAGCTGCTCTTAATGCTACTTCGGTTTTTCCATAGCCTACATCCCCGCAAATCAATCGATCCATGGGACGCCTGCTTTCCATATCCCTTTTAACCTCCTGGATGGCTTTCAACTGATCACGGGTCTCTTCATAAGGAAATGCATCTTCAAATTGTAACTGCCATGGTGTATCAGGGGAAAAACTAAATCCTTCCCGGGCTTGACGGGCTGCATACAGCTTCAACAGTTCTTCCGTCATGTCTTTGATCGATTGGGATACTTTCCGCTTGGTCCGTTCCCATTCACTCCCCCCCAGTTTGCTTAGACGCGGTTCTTTCTCATCAGCAGTTTTATATTTAAATAACAGGTCCAGCTTTTCCGGGGGCAGATATAGTTTATCGGTTCCGGCATACTGTAATAATATGTACTCTCGCGTTATTCCATCTGTTTCCACCTGAGTAACTCCGCGATAGATGCCAATACCATATGATTCATGAACGATATAATCTCCTATTTTTAAGTCCTCTGCCAGTAAATGTTCCTCTTTTTTTCTATTTGGCTGGCGTTTAGGATTGTTCCTTTTGCCCCAGATATCCTTTTCACTGATCAGGGCTATTTGCATCGTTGTGCTTACAAAACCCTTTTCGACTTGAAAATTGATGAATTCTATATCGGTAAGATGATGATCAATCAGCTCTCGTTGTATGTTATCTCTGGCAGCCTGATTTTTTATCGCTAACTTAACAGCGATTTTTTTACTTTGCCACTCTTTTATACGGGTAAAAAGCATAGCGTAATTATTAAAAAAAGGCTCCATCTCTTTTTGAGAAATATGCTGCATTTTAGCAACCTTGACCTGAGGTATATTGCCGGGAAAAAAAGCATGAAATATGACGGTCTGGCTGCTGATAGAATCAGCTATTTTATCTCTGTTTATCAATGGAAGTTCTCTGGGCTTTTTTTCTGCATTTTTTGCTTCTTTAACCGTGGTTTTATATCTTCTGATCCCTTTTTCAAAGGTCTGGTAAAAGCTGCGTGGTTCATCAAAAATAATAAGGTTTCCACTTCCCAGATAGTCCAGGAGTGTGGCCGTCAGTTGTTCACCGCATAGTTCATCAGCAGGAAAAATTATGATGGCTGCTTCTGCTTTCCCTGATCGCTGCGTACTGATATCAAAACGGCGGATGGATTCAATTGTGTCACCAAATAGTTCAATGCGATAAGGATGTGTTACATTAAGAGGAAAAATATCAATGATATCTCCCCTGATGGCATATTCCCCAGGACGAGTAACGGTATCAGTCCTGCTATATCCCCCCCGTATCAATTTATATGTCATCTGGGTAAAATCGATTTCCTTTCCTATATCCAGATAAATCAAATTTGCTTTCATTTCCTCGACGGCCACCAGTGGATGCAGAAAGGCAGCAGCGGTGGCAATGATAAAAGACTTTCTGCCTGGATGAAGGAGGCAATCATCCAAAGTCATTATTCGCTTTACTTCTCCTTGGGAGATTGATTCACTGATGAATAAAAAATTGCGTCCGGGAAATATAAGAATCTTTTCTTTATCAATAAAACCTGCCATTTCTCTTTCGAGATCATATGCCATTTCTTCATCCGCTACCAAACATAATACTTTGCCGTTAAAATCCCCATATAATTCTGACCACACCATGCTTCGAGCACTGTCTGACAATCCTGTCAGCAGAACTGATTGTTGTTCTTTAACCATCTGATTGAGTTCGCTGAAAAAACTCGAATACAAGGACAACATTCCTCCCCACAAGTAAAGGTGGACACTAATAATAGCCCCCACAGCATGAATTTAAATGGCGGTTAGTGAATATACGATCCGCCGGCATGTATTCTCTTTATGTTTATTGTCGATCATTGGTAATTAGAATAATGAGTATTGCTAAGTAAAATTGCTTTAACCAGAATGCCTCAGTTATAGAAATGGCTGTTCAGCAAGGAGCCTCTGTCGTCGAGACCCATCTCGGCTGAACAATCTTCACATATACCTGGCAATTCTGCGGCTCCTTCCCCCTGGACTTCTGAAGTAAGAAATATCTGCTGGCAATATTCACAAATATGATATATTTTCATGTTTACCTGCCCCTTTTCTTTTTTTTATTGTGTTTTAAAAGGCAGATAAATATACTATATTCCAGATTGGTTATAAATATTCATGGTCTTATCAAGACCTTCAATGACCCAAGTTTCCAAAGCATCTGCCGCTCTTTCCATTGTTTCTTTCATCAGTATCGCTTCAGCCGGACTGAATCTGCCCAGTACCCAATCGATGGTATCATCTGGCGGTCTGCCGATCCCAATTCGCATGCGGGGAAATTCAGTGCTGTTTAAACGGGCTGTAATGGAAGCCAAGCCTTTATGTCCTCCGGTCCCTCCTCCAGGGCGTATCCTGATTGTACCTGGAGTCAGATCCATATCATCATACACGACCATTAAATCATCTAAATTAATTTTATAAAAGTTAACCACCGGTTGGACGGTTTTACCGCTTAAATTCATAAAGGTTAGTGGTTTAACTAATAAGACCCGTTCATTTTTGATTCGCAACTGGGCGATCAGTCCATCGAATTTACTAACTTCCCGCTCGATTTGATAACGGCATGCTAAGGTTTCAATTACTCTGAAGCCAATATTATGTCTGGTATCACTATATTTTTTCCCGGGGTTTCCAAGACCAATAATAATTTTCATTATGTATCCCCTGTATATATTAATATATAACAAACGCAGACATTGGGCTGTCTGCGTTATCATCAAAAGAATACGGGTAATATATCAAAAATAGGTAATCTGCGGTTTAAGTTAAGACCCGGCCTCGATTAAGCCTCCGCACTTTCTCCTGCTTCTTCCGTTTCGCCTGCAGCATGATCTGCTTCGCCTCTGCCGGAAGCAATAACCGCAGCGATTAGTGCGTCTTGATCAGTAACGAGTTCCACCCCTTCAGGTAATGCAATGTCAGCCATCGTTATTTTATCGCCGATTTCCAAACTGGAAACATCAAAACTGAAATGATCGGGGATATCCTTGGGCAGACATAAAATTTCGGCTTCTTTAAGGCCATACTGTAAGATAGCCCCTTTCTTTAAAACATCTTCTTCTCCAATTATCTGAATGCTTACCAGGTTGTTTACTTTCTCATCCATACTCACAGTTAGAAAATCAACATGAATCAACTTGCCGCTTAAGGGGTCTTTTTGAATTTCACGTATCAAAACCATTGCAGGCTTTTCCCCTTCCATCTCCAGGGAAAATAATCCTCTTATACCGTGGATCTGTAAAGTTTTGTTGAATTGGCGGGCTGGCAGGAAAATGGTCCGGGCAGGTTCTCCCTTGCCGTAAACAACACCTGGTATCCAGTTTTGACGTTTATAACTCTTCAGATAGTGTTTATTTTTTACATCACGCTTGATGCACTCGATATTTTGCGCATTGGCCACTAATATCACTCCTCAGGAATTAAATTAGCATGCAAATAATCTGCATTGCTTTCGAATAGTTATTATATCAATAAAATTCTAATGTGTCCAAGAAACAAGCTATATTTCAAAGAGCTTACTTACAGACAAGTCTTCATGAATACGTAAAATGGCTTCACCAATCAAAGGCGCAACTGACAACACTTTTATTTTCGGAATATTCTGGGCTGCAATATGGGGAATTGTATTGGTAATAACCATTTCTTTAAGAGGACTTGCCTCAAGCCTTTCTAACGCCGGACCTGAGAAAACCGGATGGGTGCAGCAGCCATATACCTCTTTTGCCCCTTTTTCCAGCATAACATTGGCAGCGCTTACCAGGGTACCTGCCGTATCAACAATATCGTCAACAATAATAACTGTCTTTCCTTCAACATCACCGATAACATTCATAACTTCAGAAACATTGGGAGCTGGTCTGCGTTTATCAATGATGGCCAGGGAAGCTCCTATCTTGGCGGCTAAATCACGAGCCCTGGTAACGCCTCCCACATCAGGTGAAAGTACTACCGGATCATCGCCTACTTTGCTTTTAAGATACTCCGCCAGTGTTGGAACTCCCAGTAAATGATCTACCGGTATGTCAAAAAAACCCTGGATCTGATAAGCGTGCAGATCAATGGCTACGACTCTTTCTGCACCCGCTTCAACCAGTAGATTGGATACTAGTTTGGCAGTGATTGGGTCTCTGGCTCTTGTTTTACGATCCTGACGGGCATAGCCATAATAGGGAATGACTGCATTAATTCGTGCTGCAGAAGCTCTTCTAAAGGCATCAATCATAATCAACAGTTCCATTAAATTATCGTTTACGGGGGCACAGGTAGGCTGAACTACAAATACATCAACTCCGCGCACGCTTTCATTTATGGCACAACTTATCTCGCCATCTGAAAACCTCGATACCAAGGCATCTCCAACGGGTATTCCCAGATATTTTGCGATGTCATTTGCCAGGTATGGGTTCGCATTGCCGGTAAAGAGTTTCATCCTCCATCTGGACGATTTCATGGTATTACCTCCTACAACTGTTATTCCTTGCTGCGCTTGGCCCAGCCGCTTATATTTTTTTGTGGTGCTCTTTCAATCGCCAGCGAATTCTCTTCCACATCTTTGGTGATGGTCGATCCTGCACCGGTAGTAGAATTTTTCCCTATTCTAACTGGAGCTACAAGATTTGTGTTGCTGCCAATAAAAACACCATCTTCTAACACCGTAGGATATTTATGCTGCCCGTCATAATTACAAGTAATCGTTCCTGCACCTATGTTCACTCCTTTACCGACTTGGGCGTCACCTACATAACTCAAATGTGGTATTTTACTGTTTTCCCCGATGATCGATTTCTTAACTTCAACAAAATCACCCACTTTAACCCCATTATGCAGAACCACACCGGGGCGTAAATAGGCAAATGGTCCGATATTACAATCATCGGCAATTTCCGCTTCATTAATGCGTGAACTTTCTATATGAACACCATTGCCGATCAAGGATGAACTTATGCGTGTTCCTGGTCCTATCACACAATTTTGGCCAATAACAGTGCTGCCTTCAATTAAAGTGAAAGGAAGAATAACAGTATCAGGACCAATTTTTACCTCACTGTCGATAAATGTTGAAAGCGGGTCACTTATCGTTACACCGCCCTTCATCAATTCGAGATTTTTCCTGCGCCTGATTACCGATTCAGCAAAAGCAAGCTGTTCGCGATCATTTATGCCGTAAACAGATTCGCTGTCAGGTGACATAAATACAGCCACCGGCTTATTCTCACGCTTCATAATTTCAAATACTTCAGTCAGATAATACTCTTGTTGGGCGTTATTATTTTTTAATTGGGATAAGCAATCAAAAACCAAACCGGCATCAAAACAATAAATACCAGAATTAATTTCTTTGATGGTTTTTTGATCTGCATCAGCATCTTTCTCTTCCACAATTCTTTCGAGATATCCCTCATTATCTCGGATTATGCGACCATAGCCATAAGGATTATCAGTCATACAGGACAAAACAGTAGCTTTGGCCCCTTGTTCCTTATGATAATCTATCAGTTCTTTCAAAAGTGCTGCAGTTAATAGCGGGGTATCCCCTGCCAGTACCAACACCTGCCCATCATGATCAACTGCCTCTGCAGCTTGCATTAGCGCATGTCCAGTGCCTAATTGTTGCTCCTGGACCACAAATTTTATTTGTCTCTCGGACAGGGCTTCTTCTACCTGTTGCCTTCCGAAACCTATAACTAATACGATATCACTGATACCTGCTGCTTTTACCTGATCAATAATATGTGCTGTCATTGGTTTTCCTGCTACTGGGTGCAGGATTTTCGGAAGAGCAGATACCATTCGGACTCCTTTTCCTGCTGCCAGTATTACTGCACTAACTTTCACCTGTAATCCACCTCACATAATTCTGTATCACCTTGATGGTTTAAATATATAGATAAGCTTAATGCTAGATTATTATTAAAAGGTTTCTCACCCGTATTATAACCTTTACCCATTTTTCTGTCGATTCCCTCAATAGAAAACCTGCTTGTTTGGAATAAGCAGGTTTTTAAGATAAATTCATTAAAACTTCTTGTCCCCCAGATATTGCTGGGCTAATTCCAGATCACTTGGTTTATCCACATCTACCCCGATTTGAGCATAGGGCGAAATAATTGCCTTGCCTCTGATCCCGGTTACTTTATAAAATCTTTTTTCCGCTGTTGATATTTTCAGCGTCCTGGTTATATACTTCCATACCAATCCCAAACCGAAAAGCCTTGCCATAGCTAAAGGATTTTTGCGCCTGATAACCAACTGCATAAGCAAATCCAAGATATCTTCAATAAGCTTGGTCTTAACAAGAAAAAGGTTTCCTCCGGTAAATATGCCGTCCTGTAAACGTACATAAGTGCGTCGAACACCTGGAAATGCCTGCTCATTTACCTCCTTACTGGTCAAAGGATAATAAAAATCATGCTCGCTTTGGTGGCATCGGTTTATAAAATCTTCAATTGCTTCAGCAGTAATAAATGGTATATCGGTAGGCATGATCAATAGTTTTTCCGTGGTACCTTCCTTCTTTAAAAACTCCGCAGCATTGGCAAAACTTTCAACCGCATTTTCTCCGCTGGCAACAAAAAACAGTTCTTCTTCTCTGGGTAGAATATTGCGTAAAGCATCAATCGGCCCACTTACAACGATCTTTCTAACCATAGGACATTGCCTGACTGCTTTGTAAACAAAATAAATCATGGGATAATTGCCAATAATAATCAGCGCTTCATTATCATAAGGGGCAATTTTTTTTAGGTCACTGCTACTCTCACCACCAGCGAGAATAATAGCATCATACTGCATGTAATTTTCCTCCGTTAATCAGCTAATACAAAACCTTCATTTTTTAATGATTCTATCATCCAGCTTTCGGCATTCTCAATATGTTCCTGGGCTGTCTGCCTGGCAAGGGCAATATCGCGGGATTGTATTGCCTCAACTATACTGCGGTGTTCTTCCAGCGACTGCTGCATTCTTCCCGGCATAGCCAGTGACGAAGTTCTGAATCTTTGAATCTGTTCTCTCAGATTATTTATAATGGTTATTAGCCGATCGTTACGGCTGGCTCCATATAAAGCTTCATGGAATTTGGTATCTACTTCAACCAGTTTGACCATATCATTTTTTTTGATAGCTTCAGCCTTTTCGACCAAATGTCTTTCCATTGCTTCCAGTTCTTCATCGGTTATGCGCTCTGCAGCCAATGCTGCAGCCAGTCCTTCCAGTGCTATCCTGATCTCAAATACATCAGCAATGTCTTTAATTGATAAATCCGCCACATACGCACCTTTACGGGGAACCATAACGATGAACCCTTCCAGTTCCAGCTTTCGCAAAGCTTCCCGTACCGGGGTCCTTGACACCCCTAATTCTTCTGCCAGTTGGATCTCCATAAGTCTTTCCCGGGGTTTTAAAGTACCATTTAATATGGCTTCCCGTAAAGCCTCCAATACCAAATCCCTTAATGGTTTGTAGGATTCAAGATTAACCGGCATTAATCTCTGTTCACCCATAATTCATCACTCCTATAATATGATGTGACTTGATATACCTGCTTGTAACTCTTTTTCAAAATCCTCGAAGCATCACCGGTGGTCTTTTGATCGGTAAAAATACCAAAAACTGCAGGTCCGCTGCCTGACATCAATGCGTTCACTGCTCCTGCTTTTATAATTTCTGTTTTAATTTTTCCAATTTCATGGTGTTCCCGAATACTAACAGTTTCCAAATCATTATAAAGACTTTCAGCAATTTTTATAAGATCTCCAATCCGCCAAGCATTCAAAAACGCTTCCATATCAACAGTCAGTAAGCTATGCTCAAATTGATAAGCTCGATAAACTTCTGCGGTCGAAACTTGGAAATCCGGTACTACCAATAATAGGTTTAGCCTGGTCCCTCTGTCCAGCGTAGTTAATACTTCTCCCCTGCCTCTGGCTAAAGCAGTTTCACTAAGTAAACAATAGGGAACGTCAGAGCCAATTGCTCCTGCCATTTCCCGCAGTCTTGTTAATGAGAGTTTGGTTTGAAATAAGTGATTTAATCCCTTAAGTACTGCCGCTGCATCTGTGCTTCCACCAGCCAGGCCGGCACCTACCGGTATATTCTTCTCTATAAATATTTTAACTCCTGCTTTTATTCCAGTTTCTTCCTTGAATAAAGCTGCCGCCTGATAAGCAAGATTGTCTTTTCCTGCAGGTATATGGCTGGAATTGCTCTCAACAGTAATTCCTTCCGGTATCAACTCAACATGAATTATATCAATCAGACTTATCGGATGCATTACGGTTTCCAATTCATGATATCCATCGGTTCTGAGACCGAAAACTTTCAGTATTAAATTTATTTTTGCCGGTGCTGCCAGCATTAATGAATGCATCATGAGCCTCCTCCCGTGAAATAATTATATAATGCAGGAAAACAAAAAGGAACGGCAAAACCGTTCCTAAAGGAGGGGGGAGAAGGATAGCTGGACAAAGAATCAGTCGGCTGACTTTAATCTAATTCCTTTAGGAATAAGTTCCAGACATTTAAAGGTTACTTCAGCTTCTTGCGGACTATCAAGACTTAAACCTTTATCGGATGATGAGACCAGACACAGCGGTGGAAATAGCACACACCACCAGTTCTTTCCTTTCCCGTCGCCAATTATAATTTTTACAGCCGGATAGTTTCCAGCCGGGAAGATAATATTTCCGTATGACTTAACGGGAAAGTCATAATTCCCGACATAAACATCCACCGGATATGTATAACCCTGTTGATGTACAATTTTCTCCGCTTCTGTTTTTATGTAAGAAATTTTTTTCTCCGCCAAAAGAAAAGCTTCTTCACTATTATTTAATTCTTTAAATTCAGCCTGTATTAATTTGACTACGCGGTCTTTTACCATTAGTTTTAACTGCTGATCCTCGATACTGTCACTATTGGCGATAACATGCAAACGCAGGACATCCTGATTAACGAGGGATTCTTGCTGTGCAAGTGCATTGATCCCCCCCAGGCAAAACAAGAATAAACTGCTTAAAACAATAATCTTTTTCATCATTTTCCCCGCCTCCCCTTTGCTATAAGTATTACCGTGAATCTGAATTTATAAACTTTCAATCCATTTAATCAGATTATTTTTGAGAGAATTGCCTGTGAAAAATTTCTCATTTATAATTGACTTGGATTGTGAAATATATTACTATATCAAATAGTTAAGAGTTTGCACTCTCATTCCCCCCATGCAGATTCTTTTACATTATCTAATTCCCTCCCCCCGGGAATTAATAGACATCACCTTCTATGAGGCGATGTCTATTACTTTTCTGTTTTTAAAATGGTTCCATACCCATTTTCTTTTTCCCGGATGATATGAGAAAAGGAGGAAGCATCGCCTTCCTCCTTTGATACATGTCAGACAGAGTTTTTGCTTACAATATAAATTTCATTTGGATATGAGATTGATTTTTACAGACCTGCCGATGACTCATAGAATCATTCGCTATCTGCTGTGTCCTTTATCTTCGCGAGCCAGGTATTCACGTATGATCATTCTAACCAATGCACTTCTTGAAATCTGTTGCTCTCTGGCCATCTTTTTTATATCTTCGACCTGCTGCAAAGTTAAGTAAAAGGTTGCATGTTCAAATTTATCAGTAGCCATATTGCCCCCCTCCTGCCACGATAGCTTCGTTTGGCCAATTAGTCTTTTGTGGATATTATATGCAAAATTTATTGGTTAAGTTACAACCTTCTACCGCAGTCCCTTCTGCAGCTTCCCTAGTTGAGCCAGCATTGCTCTGCGACCTGCCCGTATAATGGAGGAAGCTTTTTCTATTTCATCAAGACGAACTTCCGGTATGAAAGGATTTATCCTTAAATCAGCATATAGTGTTTCTGCTGTATCTGAGGTTTCATAGACCAGGATCTCAATGGTCCTGCTGATAATCTGCGGGATGCCGGCAACCGGTTCCTGATAGCGTTCTTTACCCAGGTTAACCGTCATAACGTATTGTGCTCCCATAGCTGATTGGATGGCAACTGGGACCACCGCTTTTATACCACCGTCAACCAGTTGCATACCACGAAAGCAATAAGGTACAAAAATGCCCGGCACGGAAATACTCGCTCTCACTGCTTCACTTAATAAAGCCTCCCGTATAAAAAAAGCCTGGCTTTCACTCACCGGGTTTAAGTTGCTGAAAATCACTTCGTCTCCCGTATTTATATTACAGGCAATGATCGCTAATGGTATTTTAACTTGATTTAATGTCTTATAATCAGTAAGATCAGCTATCAATTTCTCCAGCTTTTGCCCTTTGATCAAGCCGTTTAAAGCAGGGTTTTTTCCAGGCCCCAATAAACCAAGGCCATATTTTATCAGGCCGCTGATATTGTAATCCAAATATTCACGCGATTCCAGCTGTAAAACAATTCTTTCCATTTCATATGGCGAAATACCAGCAGCCAAAAAAGCGGCAATAATGCTGCCGGAACTGGTTCCGGAGACGCTGGACACCGTTATGTGGTGTTCAGCTAGAACTTGTAATACCCCTATATGGGCTAATCCCTTTAACCCACCGCCCCCCAAAACCAGACCCAGTTTCTTCAAACCATATCCCTCCGACTTCAGGAGTATAAGCTTTCACCTGATTTATCGTATAAAATATGAATTATTTAATTTCTCGTTTACAAATTTTCACAGCTGCCAGCTGTCGAGTTGTAGTTTCAACGATTACAGGTACCAATAACACTTTTATCCCTGCTAACAGGATCCACATGTTCCTTAGGCCTGGCGTCAATTAATTTTTTGTGCCGGGCAAGTGGTCTTTGTTCATTTCTGTGGGCATATCGGCCGAATTCCTTTGCCGGGACTTTCATTTTTATTCTCATCCATTTACCACCCTTGCCTTAACCAGGTGAATTTCCTCTCTGCTGTAATAATAAAATGCCCGGCATGAAGCCGGGCATTTAATGACTATTTTTCGAATTCCACTTCCGGTTCTATCTCACCGAATACAATAACGTCATGCATCTTGCCCAATTTAACAGTAATATCAACAAACACTCTCAGTCCGATACAAGTTCCATTGATGGGCGTTACCAGGTTACACGGATTGCTTGAATCTTCACAATTGCCTTTAATCTCGAAATCAAAGCTCCAGTTTTTAAGAATGATTTCTGAAGTTTCAATTTCTGCTCTGAACTCTTCAATCGTCAGAGGCGGATCGAATTCATCCAGTTCAACTGACTGCTCAAAACGATCACAAATAGTAATGATCTGATATTCATCGTCAACTACCACAAACAATATGACTTCATAGTCAATAAAAATTTTGACCCGGTTAAAAGCCAGGTCCTCTCCGGCCTGGAGAACTTTTACTTTAATATCCTCAACAAATGATACTTTTCCGCCGACCTGTTCATCAGGTACACAAAACAGAGTATCCAGCACTTTTACTTGTCTCTGAATGAACTTAGCTTTAATAACTTTAGCAAATAAGTCCAACATACAACCATCTGGAAATTCACATTTTAAACCATTATTATTCATCTTTCTTACTTTCCCTCCCTTATCTCTAATATACTTACTTGCTTGGTTGCAAGTATGACAGAAATTTGTTTATGCAATTTCTAGGATATCCTATGAAAGAGGGTGACTAAATGTGATTACTCGGTAAATTTTTTTAATTACTGATTCCATTAAAAAAGGGAGCTGTTTTTACGCCTCCCCAATTAGCGAAACAAGTTAGCAGACAAAAAAAAGAACGAGCAAGCCCCGCGATTGAGGCGTATATTGTACGTCGTTGAGCGGGGCTTGTAAAATAACAATGTGATTCGTTTTTTGACGGTCTCGGGGGAATATTTTACAGCCCCCCAGGTTCATTCATAATATGCCGGCATTCAATGGTTCCATCGCAGAAAATTTGTATGCCCCGCGCCCTGGCTTCTTCGCAAAAGCCGATATCTTCAGCCCCTTTTTTGGCAGAATAATATACGTTATAGGTTGCCACCACACTGCGGTGGATCAGGTAAGCAGCTCCGGTAACATCAGCCCTGAAAACTGTATCCCGGGGAAAGTCCTTTATATATTGGTAATTCCCCGCCGGACTTCTTTGCATTACATTATAAATCGTCTCATCATTAATATGATGACCATTGCAGACTAAAGCAGAAATGATCAGACAATTTCTGCTTAGCAGCTGTTTTAAGATGAAAGGTGGAACTAAAATATCGCTATCCACGGATAGTAAATATTCGCAATCTGACTGGAACAGCTTTTCCAGGAGGAGATTTCTTAATTTGGCCAGTTGATCCAGTCTGTATGCCCCTCGTCGATGACCTTTATTATTACTGGCCGGTGTGTTTACGATCTGAACCTGAGAAAGACTGCGACGGGAAAATTCCTTTAAAATAATTTCCGTATCGTCTATGGAGTCATTTATGATAAAACAAAACTTAATTTTGTCAGGGGGATAATCAATATTCTCCAGAGACTGTAAATATTCAGGTAATATCCATGCCCGATTTCGGATCGGACAGCCGATCAAAATCGATTTTTCCTGCATGTCTATGCACTCCTTCTGACCCTGGCAGTTGTAAAACGAAAAGCAGCCCGGCTACTTATGATCATCGTTCCACGGCGAATTGCTGTATTTTTGCTTCCCGTTTTTTTGCCAAAAACGATGGCAGTTGTTTTCCCAACTTTGAACTTGAATGAAGTCTTACTGGAAATTTTAAGCTGCCGTGAAGGAGCAAGGTCTATACGGTATGAACCACCACGATTGGGTGGCCTTCCAGGAGCGGCTTTCAGTTCTGGCATGGGTCGGGCTTGATTGATTCCTTTAGCAGCCAGATGATCTTCTATCACATTTATAATTTGCTGGGCTCTCTCCAGCCAGGAGTTCCGTCTGGCCAACTCCATACGCTTTTCACGCAGTTCCGGAGAAGTATCTGCCAAGGCTCTGGTTATATTGCTAAAGAATTCATTATAATTATTGGAGTAATAAATAAGTCCTTCATATTGCTTAGCCTCCGGCAGCGCTGTAGTAACTACCGGCATGCCAACCGCCATATACTCCCACATCTTGATCGGGTTTACTGCTTCCACCATGCTGGTTAATTTAAAAGGAATGATCCCGACATCAAACATTTGGGTATAATATGCCAATTCATGATAAGGTTTAAAACCAAGCCAATGCAGGTTAGGGTGCTGCGGCAAATCACTCACATTATATTTAGGTCCAATCATTACAAAACTATAATGGGGAAAATTACGGGCCATTTGATCTACCAGGTCAAAATCGCACCAGGTGGCCAAAACCCCTACATATCCTATAATAGGCCGGGCAAGATTTTGCAGCTCCTGAGGGATCGGCAGAGTTTGGGTACTGGCCTGGGAAAAGTAATCATAGTCACATCCATTGGGAATCAGGTATGTGTTAGCATTTATTCCTTTCGCCATATCAAATAACTTTTGGGATGTAGCTAAAATTATATCAGCCGTTCTGACAGCATGTTCGTAGAAAGGTTTCCAGCCTTCGAATTCTCCGCTGGGTTCATCCACACTATCAAAAACCACCAATGCCGGATGGTAGTTATTTACCATATCAGAATGAGCGGCAGAAGTATAATAAACGACAGGATTAACCTCTTTGAGATATGGAGCAGGATCAACATTATTGAACAGAAACAAGTTGGGACTGATTTGTTCGATTCCTTTATTTCTTCTGATATTAGGACCTGGCCAGTTAAGATAATAAGAAGTTATTCCTAATTGTGAAAAGCCTTTCATGATTTGCTGCGGGCGTTGGAATAGGTAGTCAAAGTCAAGGGTGGGCGGGTACAATATACAACTTATATTGGACATTTGCTATCCTCCTAATCTGGATAGGAATTCATTTGAATTCTGCTTTAATATGTTATGCCAACCGTAGCTTTTAGGTGCTAAAGAGGTCTATTTTGTCAGCATAAAACATAAGGCCAGACTACTTATAAGTATATCTGGCCGGTTGAAATTAATTACGATCAAATGTGATGATTTATTCTGACACTTTGACGCCCAACTTTTATATTTACCGTATTCGCTTTTTGAGATGTAACCGGGGTCTTGGTACGCTGGCTTCTAATTATCGAAATGCTTCGCAAACCCGAAAATTTAAATGCTATTTTTTTGAAGCGATTGCCAAATCTTATTCCGCGCGGATTTTGTATAGTAGGTGCGACTAAAGGTCCGTATAACCTTTCCGTCAGCATCGGCAGAAATTGTTCAATTCTCTTATGATACGTGTGCTTCTCATATACTTCACGCTGACCCTGCAGAGCAATTTTCTCCCGCAGTTCCGGATGGGCTAAATAGTAATTTACTAAATCCAGAGTCTCCTCTGCACTATTTGACCAAACTAAATGGTAATGGTTTTTGAACATACTTTCGATGGCCGGAGTCCACTGGGTGAGGTGGAAACCACCACTGCCCAGTACTTCAAAGGTTCTCATGCTCATCATGGTAGAGGATGTGGTTACGGAGTGCAGTCCCAACACGATCGGTACACTAGCGCAAACTGCCGGCAGGTCTTCACTGCCCAGGTATCCCCCGTAAAAACGCGGATCTATAATGAATGGGCGGGATTGATCCAGCCACCACTCGTTGCCATAAATTTTTATATTATAGTTAGCATCCATCAGGGGTTTTAAAATCCGCTCAGCACCTGCTATGCGTTCCTTAAATTCGGAATAATTATTGCCAACGAAAACAATATCATGATTAAATCGCGGGTCAGGTGCTACACGTTTATGAAAATCCGGATGACAGGCAAATGGCAGCAAATATGCTTGCACGCCATGTGCTTGGTATTGGGTAATGGTTTCCTGACAAGTAGTGAAAACAAATTCGGATTGTAAGGCATGCGGTAAGGACAGGTGCTGAAAAAAAATCGGATCTTCAATGGCCCAGAAGATATGGCGGGTGTTTCTTTCGGTAAGAAAGGGGAAAAGAATATTATAGGTATCCCAGCCGCCATCATTAAAAACGTAATCAGGTTTAAATTCTTCGAAGATATTTATCCAGTCAGGATCATGTACGATCTGTGTATAGCGGACATCTACGCCGAAATCTGCAAAAGCCTGGCCTATCCCATGCTTGATTACCGGAGCATTATTGGTAAAAAGTATTTTCACAAAACCTACCCCTTTTACTTATTATTGCTAATATTTTATGCACAAAGCATGGGGCAGGTGACATGGTTTAGTTGCTGTTCATAAACATCCTTTTGATGCGGCCTCCTAATTTCGTAATTTCCTCCGGCCGCAAAGAAACCTGGTTGCTGATTCCCCCTGAAGCATAATCACGCTTTGTTTGAACAGATTCTATTTCATGCTGCCGGATGACTGCAGACAGTTTTTCGATCATAGCCTGATGTTCCTTCTTCTCCCTGTTAAGTACCGCGTTGCGGTTTTCGGCTTTCCAAAGACCCCTTTTTAGGCTGGATATATCACGTTCATATATAAATAACCGCTTTCTTAATTCGCCATTTTCCACTTCTACTCTTAAAACCTCATCCTCCAATTTTTGCAATGCGGCCTTCAGGGTAACTGTTGCTGCCTCTGTTTGTTGGGCAGGTGATATTTCTATAATTTGTTCATGGGCAGCTATGATTGAATAATCTATATAATAATCCAAACAGATTTCTTCACCTGTCAATGCTCCAATTCCATCACATTCGATCAAGTTCAGTATGAAATTCATCTTATCTATTGCACTGATATAATGATCAAACTCTGTTAAGGCAATTCTATCCTGACACTCCCCTGTCCATGTAGTGAGCAACATTTCTCCCTGAAGATCTTCCATTAAACAAAGGAACTCCAGTTGAAACCTAACATAAACCGATGATCCTTGCAGGCTTGCTATACTATGACGTATTTTTATTTTTATATCAGCGATTGAGCCTGATTTATTTTTCCAGGGGAAGACGGTGTTGCTTTTTATCCGGCGTTTATTCAATTGTGCACTTATGACCGGCGACCAGATCGAAAAAGGTTTATTCATATTGTCACCTCTTATAATGAAATACTGCTGTTTCATTTATATTAGTAACTCTTATGCAGTATGTTTTTAACTGTTTCCGGACAAAAAAAAGCTGTATTTAAAAATACAGCTCAGTATTACAGATTAATGGTGTTAGTTGTTAGCTGAT
The DNA here is from genome assembly GCA_002305965.1 of Syntrophomonas sp. UBA1368. Classification (GTDB taxonomy): domain Bacteria; phylum Bacillota; class Syntrophomonadia; order Syntrophomonadales; family Syntrophomonadaceae; genus UBA1368. The sequence continues at coordinate 1,370 of DBRM01000017.1, read as the reverse complement.
GCGATCCTAATCTCAGCATCCTGCTTATCATAAACAAACAATTCCACTGTCTCAGTCAAAACATCGGCATAAGAATAGGAAACTCTTCGTTCTACTCTTCTTTCATCAAGTTTTACAACGAATATGTTAGGGTAAATTGATTCCAGTACACCTTCTTTTTCTATGATACGGTTTCTTCCCCGGTTAGCTTTTAAACGGATCTTACTGCCTACGAAAGACTCCAGATCCTTCTTAATATCGGATAAAGCTCTTGGAGAATTCACTCAACCACCTTCTTCATTCATTATATCATAGTAATTTTATCTTAATTTTTCGATAATGTCAACAGCAAAATAAATAGTATATAAAAAATCGCTCACCATGTCAACTAAATATTTAAAAGAATAGTAGCTAAAATTCGGTTTTTTTTGCTTATAAATAATAATCATCTAAGTGATTTTTCATCGTAAAATGCATCCGCTATGGAAGCATACTCTTCCAATGTTAATGTTTCAGGTCGTCTTTGGGAGGAAATGCCTATTTGATCAAAAATATTCTCGGCCTTGATTTTATCACAGGCAAAAAAAGCAGTAGTAATATTGAGCATAGTTTTACGTCGTTTTTGAAAAGAAAATTTAAGTAAATTCATAAATTGATCGTGATCTCTAACAAGAACTTTTTTGTCTGGCAGCGGCAAGATTTTTATTACTGTCGAATCTACTTGCGGCCGAGGATAAAAACAGTTAGCAGAAACATTCATTAGGAATTGCACTTCGGCATGATAAGCGACAGTCAGAGTTAGAAGCCCATACTCCTTGCTTCCGGGCTTTGCTAATATCCTGCCTGCCACTTCCTTTTGCATCATTAAAATTGTCGTTTGCAGATTTGTACTTTGCTCCAGCAGTTTAAAGATAATGGGAGTAGTTATGTTATAGGGGATATTGGCACAAACTGTATAATGGGGAACTTCCGTCAATCTAAATGCCTTTATCAATTCTGCTTCGATATCCGTCTTTAATACATCCTGAAAAACAAATTGCACGTTTTCATAAGCAGACAAAACTTGATTTAAAACAGGCTGCAATGAGGTATCTATATCAATCGCCAGTACTCCTTTATGCAGAGAAGCCAATTCTTGAGTGAGAGCTCCTGCGCCTGGTCCTATTTCAACAACATAACTATTTTGATCATTTCCGCTATGAGCAGCTATTTTTTTTAAAATATTGCCATCGACTAAAAAATTCTGTCCCCACTTTTTCTTCAGTTTGATATTAGCATCTTTTATCAAATTTTGCAGACCCGAAATCGTTGATACTTTATACACCTAACTAACCTCATATTTTTTTATTATTATACTACAAAGGTCTTATATAGGCGCTATTACTCTAATT
>DBRM01000035.1:13237-14964 GCA_002305965.1 Syntrophomonas sp. UBA1368 | reverse complement strand
TCTGTCCCGGCAGCATCAGGTCTTTTAACGCGATCCCCGGTGCCAATTGCAGTATGTTGGTATTGAGTGGATCAAAGGGCTCCACATCCCATCCCCAGCCGTATTCATTGTACCATATCTCTTCCAGAGCACGGGGATAGTATAAAGTAACATCAGAGTCGTGATGGGTAACATCTTCCTTGGTGTCTTTGCGGTAATCCACCGCATTCCAGTCAATACTGGGCGGATAACCGTAAAACCACATGGATCTGAAAGCGGGACATTTTTGAAAAGATCCTTCTTCGATTTTTATAATGGTACTGGGCATATAGATCTCTTGTAAGGAACTGCAGCCGTTAAAAGCGTCAATACCGATGGTTTGCACTCCATTGACTATAGTGACCTTGGTGAGACTGGTGCAGTTTGCAAATGTATCGCTTTCGATGACAGTCAAAGTGCTGGGAAGGCTGACCGTTTTTAAACTGGTGCATTTTTCAAAAGCACTCCAACCGATGGTCTTCACAGTGGCAGGAATGATCACGCTGGTAAGTCCGGTATTGTAAAAAGCTTGATTGCCGATATTGGTGAGGCCACTGGGAAAAGCGATCCCCTTCAGGCTGCTCTCATTAAAAAATACCGAAGGGCCAATGCTTTTCACATGATTGGCAATGGGTATGGTTCCAGTGATCTTGCCCGCAGGATAGGCCACCAGCGTTGATTTGTCTTTACTGTACAAGATCCCCTCTGCCTCGGTGAATGAGGGATTATCTCCGGAAATAGAAAAGGAAGTTAAATTGCTGCAGCCGCGAAAAGCCGAGGGATGAATCTGAGACAATTTTTCAGGCAGGTTCACGGCGGTCAAGCCGGTACATTTATAAAAAGCATCCGTTTCTATAGTCTTCACATTTGCTGGGATCGCGATATCCGTCAAGCTGATGCAGCCATTAAAGGTCCCCAGCTCGATTTCACTCAAACCCGGCGGAAGATTAATGGAGCTTAAGCTGCTGCATTCGGCAAAGCAATCCAGACCGATACTGGTGATCGTGTCGGGCAGCTTTACCTTTTTCAGTTTGGTACAGCCGCGAAACGTATCCATTCCGATACTGGTCACGGAGTCAGGGACAAAAATACTGGTAAGTCCGGTACAGCCATTAAAGGCCAATGTATCGATACGGGTGACCTGGGCTTCTCCCAGGGTGGATGGAACGGTCACATCTCCGCCGGTGCCCTTGTATTTGGTAATGATCGCCTTCCCTGCTTCTATATCATACTCCCAAATCAGATAATCCAAATTTAGTTCGTGATTCGGATCGATCTGAATATTGGGATCGAAGTTGACCGTTTCGCTGATGGAAGCAGTGGCTTCATTGGAATAAGGGCTGGCAGCGATAGAGGTCATAGCTCTGACCCGGTAAGTATACTGGGCTCCAGCCTTCAAATCTCTGTTCACATAGCTGTTATTACCGGAGCGGACAGTGGCAATGACCTCAAAAGCGCCTCTGGCTTCCTTGCGTTCTATATCAAAAGTGGTTTCATTGGTGGAATTATCTTTCCAGGACAGGTTCACTGATGTCCCGTCTGCTTCTGCTGTGAGCTGGGATGGTGCTGCAATTGTGTCCCTCAGGATCGGCTGATTGAGATCTGTTCCGATCGGCAAAGCTGCGATGACCGGCGCACTATAACCGGTAATCGCTGTAAACACCATCAAACAACATAGGATCAATGCCATAACCAACTTTTTCACGATA
>DBRM01000035.1:12242-13127 GCA_002305965.1 Syntrophomonas sp. UBA1368 | reverse complement strand
ATGACCACGATCTGATTTTGTATATCCCAGCGCAAAACGATCTGCGCCGGTGTTTTTCCGTATTTGGCGGCCAGCTCCAGCAGCACCTTATCGTCCAGCTTCCCTCTGATCAGCGGGCTCCAGGCTTGCAGCCGGATGCCATGCAAACCGCAGAAGGCCAGCAGTTCTTTTTGGGACAGCAGGGGGTGGCATTCCACCTGGTTTACCGCCGGGACCACCCCGGTGTCATCGATGATCTGCCGGAGATGAGGAATTTGATGATTGCTGACCCCAATGGCCTTTACCGCACCCTCCTGGTAAAGATGGATGAATGCCTTCCAGGTCTCGCGGTACTTGTCAGGTACCGCCCAGTGGACCAAATACAGATCGATATATTCCAGGCCAAGATTTTTGCGGCTTTGCTCAAAAGCTCTCAAAGTCTCCTCATAGCCCTGGTCATTGTTCCATACTTTGGTGGTGATAAACAGTTCTTCCCGGGGGATCCCGCTTTCCCGTACGGCCTGTCCGACACCCTTTTCATTGCGATAAAAAGCAGCGGTGTCAATGCTCCGGTAACCAGCAGCAATGGCATCTTTTACGGCATTGATGACTTCTGACCCTTCCCGGACTTTATAGACCCCCAGACCCAGCCAGGGCATTTTCACTCCATTATTCAGTATCGGACCTTCCGTTAAAGCCTTCGCCTTCATTTCACTCATTTCGATCACCTCATATCTAGTATACCCAACTTTTTCTTCCGCAGGAAATCTTCAGTCAGGTAGTTTTCCTCCGTTAGTTTTATAGCGAATCAATCAGCTTCAGTATTTCCGCATTCTCCGGAATGTCCGCCATTGAATGTCCATAGTGGACATATCTGAGGACACCTTCTTTGTCGACCAGCATCTG
>DBRM01000035.1:0-12221 GCA_002305965.1 Syntrophomonas sp. UBA1368 | reverse complement strand
TCTTGCCAATATGCTTTAAACTTTGCTGCATCATCCGGCCCAATAACCACAATTTCGGTATTTCTTTCAATGAATTTGGAATGATCTTGATGCAACTGCATCATATGCTTTTTGCAAAACGGTCAGATAAATCCTCTGTTCAGTACGATAAGAACGCTGCTTTTTCCTTTGTAGTCTGAAAGCCTGAACTCTTTTCCATTAAAATCTGCTATGGCAAAATCAGGGGCTTGTTTATTTACTTCCACACCTGGCATATTCATTGCACCTCCTGGTTTTTAATCTCATATGTTTCCCACTAATATCTGATCAGTCATCGTTAAATAGCTGAAAAAACCACAGGCCTGCCCATAAAACTCTTGGGGGCAGGCCTAAACTTATTTATCTCTTCAACCAGATGGAGATTTTTCTATTTCTTGAACAATCCAATGATAAGTAACAGAGCCGTTGCACCAATGATCGCAACCACGATGCTGTAAAGATTAATGCCGCTGACTCCGCCGAACCCGAGAAGGCTCATGACGTATCCTGCGATCAGTGCACCGGCAATACCGACAACAATGTTAGCAATAGCACCCATTTTGGCATTTCTGCCTGTAATCATACTTGCGATCCAGCCTGCCAGAGCTCCTACAATAATCCAGGAAAAGAATCCCATTGTAACACTCCTTTCAGAACCAAATGTTTTTGCTATCTGTTCTCACTATAAGGAAATCTATCCCATTGGTCAAGCAGATTCACAGAGGCCGTCTTACCCTGCTTGATAGAGAAATTGGGGTTCGTAGAGTTCTGCAATGGAGTATTTCTGGAGTCGGTTATTAAAATAAAGTTCGATTTCCACACTATCGTCAAAAAGCTTATCACCCGTTGTATCAGCAACCAGTTCATCCCAACCGGGCACAAGAGCTTTAAGCAGTATCGCCCGCCCCCTTATCTGAGGGTCAGGCGACTCCAGTAAAGGCAGCACCAGTTCGGCTACGGGATATACATCTTTTGGCGATACCAGCGCCAGGCGGGCCAATCCCCAGAGTGCTCCCAGACGCAGGCTCTCGTCCTCGATCATGCGAGCCAGCTGCCAGTGGAAATGTCCGCATTGCTCAGGACAATGTGCCATAATGCACCCGATCACTTCCGATACATTCCAGGCGGTTCCACCTGACTCCTCGTTGAATTGCCACAGACAGCGCCGTACCAGTTCGGCAGCATAGCCCGGCTTCTGTTCATCGATGGTTTCCGCGGCGATGCCAATGGCTTCAACCAGCCGCCAGAAGAGAAGCCCCTCGAAGGCATAGACCCGGCTTATCAGCTGCCGCACGATCCTCCGGTCTTGCACCAGCTTTTCCCGAAGCAGATCCCAATCCATAGAGATCAAAATACGCTCCAGTACAGCGTCAGGCATCAAACTTTTCTCCTTCATATGTAAAACCATCCTTTTGACACAGGAGGGCGGTTTGTTGTGTCAATCCGGAGCTTGGTCCAGACATAACAGAACCACCCCCATGTGCTGCATTTTACTTCTGACGGTTCGCTTCCATCTCCCGCAATGCCTTGCGGTCGACCTTCTTCATATTGGTCCGTGGGATGTCATCCAAAAATTCCACATAACGCGGCACTTTATAAGCTGCCAGGGATTCCCTGCAAAAGGCGATGACTTCTTCCTCAGTCATGGTCTCACCGGGTTTTAACACCACGAAAACTTTGACACTTTCCCCGCGTACGGGATCGGGAACTCCGATGGCTCCTGCATCCAGGACTTTGGGATGAGTGTAGAGCAGTTCATCGATATCCCGCGGGTATACATTGAAGCCGCTGGAAATGATCATGTCCTTGGTTCGGCCAACGATGGTGATATAGCCGTCGTCATCCATGGTGGCGATGTCTCCGGTATAGAACCAGCCGTCTTTGATGGCATTGGCGGTTTCTTCCGGTTTATTCCAGTATTCTTTGATGATCAGGGGGCCTTTTAAGATCAATTCACCGGGTTCGTTGGCTGGCATCTCATCCACACCGTTTTTCAGGTCGACGATCTTCACATCCATATCCGGGAACGGGATCCCTACAGTGCCGGGTTTCCGTTTGCCCTTGGGATTAACCATGACCCCGTTGGTGGTCTCAGAACCGCCGAAGCCTTCGATGATGGTGGAACCGGTTATTTCTTCAAATTTTCTCATGGCTTCCACTGGCAAAGGCGCTGATCCGGATAACAGGAAGCGGATGGAACTGGCCTTGGATTCAGGCAGCTTGGGATGCATGTTGAGCATCTGGATCAAAGCGGGTACTGCCGGCCAGTAGGTGGGCAGGAAACGGTTGATGGCTTCCAGCACGTTGTCCGGGGTCACTTCCGGTACCAGGATCATGGTGCCGCCGCTGGCCAGATTGGCATTGATCTGCATGTTGAATCCGTAGATATGGTAGAGTGGCACGGTGCACAGGGTGCGCAATTCCTGTGGCGGGAACATAGCTTTGGCCCATTCGATGAAAACAGTGTAAAATGCTACGAAATTGGCGTTGGTTAGACGGCAGCCTTTGGGGACGCCGGTGGTGCCGCCTGTATAGATCAGAATGACCGTATCCTGGTTATCCAGATGGATATCCGGTTCCAGATTGCTGCCTCCTTCGATCACTTCATTGAAATCTAGAATATCCGGGGCTGCTTCCAGCGTCACTTCATGACCGGGGACCTGCATGACGATCATGGTCTTCAGGGAGGTCTTGCCCGAGCGCATCACTTCCAGGACTTTGGGGGCTACCGGTCCGTAAACGATCACAGTCTCAGCGCCGCTGTCATTGAAATTATAGGTCATTTCCGGGATCGTGTAGAGAGGATTTATCGGGACAATGATCGCTCCTATTTTCATGATTGCGTGACAGGCAAAAACGAATTGGGGAATATTAGGCAAAACCAGAGATACCCGATCTTCGAATTTCACGCCCAGTTCCAGCAGGGCATTGGCAAGTTTCTTGGCAATCTCATTCGTTTCCTTGTAAGTGAAAACCAGATCATTACAATAAATATAAGGTTTGTCGGGATTCGCTCTTACCCATTTGATAAATTCGTCTTTCATGGTGGTAATGGGATAGTAACAGGTCCCGGGCACGCCCTCGTCGTACCATTGCTGCCATCTGCGTTCCTTCATCATTGGCTTCACTCCTTTGCAAAATTTGTTTCTAGTTTGTGTCAAAGACCAGGAATCATTCCATGCACCACTTCAAAGCTTCAGCGTAAATCTCTGCTTCATGCGGAGTTTGGAATCTTTTCTTAATTAAAGTAAACCATGTCTCCGGACAGTTTGTAAACCATGTTGCTGTACGGATGTGGGTGGAGTTCTGACAAGCCGGTGCTCAGTTTAATAATCGTTTCCGCCATGAAGCACGGGGATACCCTATAGGATATCCCCGGGACAACACTTTTCACTTTGGAACTGATCACAGCAGTTGAGGATCATCTTCCCAACTGAACAGACTCTTCGGATCTGCGGCATTGGTGTCACGACCGGTCGGCGGCAAATCCCTGGCGGTAACAGGATCTGCAGGTGTAGTAGGTACATTTAGATCAGAACCACGTGCATTATCCTGTTGCCAGGCAGCACGACTGTCAGATTTCATCGGAGTCAGGTCCACGTCGTCGATTGAAATGCCCAGGGCTTCAGCTACACCCTTGCCATACTCAGGGTCAGCCATATAACAATGAATGATATGCCTATGCTTGATCTGCAGGCTCGAATCACCCATGTTCCGTGCCGTATTCTCAAAAAGCACCAGCTGCTGTTCATGGCTCATGGCACGGAAGAGAAGTCCCGGCTGGGTGAAATAATCGTGGTCATCCTCACGGAAGTCATATTGATAAACATCTCCCCCCGCTTGCACCGGCTCAGCCATTTCGGGATGGTCGGTCCAATTGCCATAGCTGTTGGGCTCATAATGGAGTTCGCTGCCCATGTTTCCATCCACTCTCATTTGTCCGTCACGATGAAAGCTGTGGGGATTCATAACTCCCTGCGGGCTATTGACAGGAATCTGGTGATGGTTCACACCCAGGCGGTAACGCTGGGCATCTCCATAAGCAAACAATCGGGTCTGAAGCATACGGTCAGGAGAATAGCCGATACCAGGCACATTGTTGGCCGGGTTAAAGGCCGCCTGCTCCACGTCAGCAAAATAATTTTCCGGATTCTTATTTAATATGATTTCGCCCACCTCGATTAAGGGGAAATCTTTCTTGTACCACATCTTGGTCAAATCAAAGGGGTTATAAGGCATATTTTTGGCCTGTTCTTCGGTCATAACCTGAATAAACATGGTCCATTTCGGGAATATCCCTTTTTCAATGGCGGTATAAAGATCCCTCTGATGACTCTCCCGATCCTTGGCCACTACCATTTCAGCTTCCTGATCAGTCAGATTCTGAATCCCCTGCTGGCTGCGGAAATGAAATTTCACCCATACCCGTTCATTGGCAGCATTTATCAAGCTGTAAGTATGACTGGAGAATCCGTGCATATAACGATAGGAAGATGGAATCCCGCGATCACTCATCGTAATTGTTACCTGAAGCAATGATTCCGGAAGGGATGTCCAGAAATCCCAGTTGTTATTTGGGCTGCGCATATTCGTGCGGGGATCACGTTTGACTGCATGATTTAAATCGATAAATTTCTTGGGATCCCGAAAAAAGAAAACCGGAGTGTTGTTCCCAACCAGATCCCAGTTTCCTTCTTCAGAATAAAATTTAATGGCAAATCCGCGGATGTCGCGCTCTGCATCGGCAGCACCGCGTTCCCCGGCTACTGTAGAAAAGCGTATAAATAATTTTGTCTTTTTTCCTATCCCGGAAAAGATCTTGGCTTTAGTATATTTCGTTATGTCGTGTGTTACTACAAACTCGCAAAAAGCCCCGGATCCTTTGGCATGCATGCGCCGTTCAGGGATAACCTCACGGTTGAAGTGCGCATGCTTTTCCATCAGCCAGGCGTCCTGCAGTACTTGCGGTCCTCTCGGACCTGCGGTCATGGTATCCTGGTTGTTGATAACCGGAGCACCATTTTCACGAGTAATGCCGGATTGTTTTCCTTTTACATCATTACGGCTTGGTAAAGGCTCGCCTAATCCGTTCTTCTGCATTGGATCGTTATTTGTCATACTAACCACCTCCAATAATTTTGATTTGCATTAGTGTGACTCCTCCAAGATATAATGATTATAACATGTGACTAATAGACTAAGGAACATCTAGGATTTTGGAAGTAATGCCATATGGTTTCGATAAAACCGAATCGCTGCCAGAAGCACCAGGACAACCGCTCCTGCCAGACTCCCTAAAACTCAGTCAAAGCCATCGGCTGCGTATGAAGATTGCCGCCTGCTTGTTTGATCAGGATCACAGAATGCCCCATGAATCTGGACTCATCCTGATAGAAGCTGAGCTCCTGGGATGCCCTGACGCAAACTGTTGCCGTTCCGAAGAGATATTCCTCGCCGTACCAGTCCTGACCGCCGCTGGCATAGCGTAATTCATAATTGCCCAGGGGGACTTTGGTTTCCGCCCATTCCCCTCCCCGGACAAACATCGTTACGACCTCGGATTTTGTGTCAGGATCAACCAATTTGACAAAGTAATTGCTTCCTTCCGCAGTATTGACCGAAAACGGGGCCAGCGGTTCCCCTCCGGTATAATAATGGACCTCTCCCCCAGGCGGCAATTCCAGTGGAGGAATATCCGGCTGCGGCATAAGCGAATCAGTACTCACTGCCGGCAAATTCTCCAACTCATGCTCCGGAATAGCTCCCGGCAGCCATGCTTTTCCAAGTACATAAACAAACAGAAACAATCCCGCCAGTATCCAGGCAGAAGGTCTTTTATCCCTTCCCTGCTTCCTGGCTCTGCCGGCGCTGACTAATCGTTCATAATACTGATCCTGTTTTGATAAAGGCTGCTCACTGTGAAATGTATTTGCAGTACTGTCTGGTTCGGATGAAGGCGGCTTGGTATCGGAGTTTGATGCGGGAAACTTCTTATTAAACATGACCCGGTCATATTCAAATCTTCTCATCTCATCGCCCAGGACATAGTAGGCTTTTTCCAGCCGGTTTCTTCTTTCTTCTGCTTCCGTGATGTCCTCCGGCAGTTCTTTCAGCGCCTGCTTAAACGCCCGGGTGATCTCCTCCNNATATCATAATAGTTTTCTTCCGGCTTCATCATTACCTCCCCCGGCATGATTAATAAAAAAAGCCCCTAACGGAGCTATATCCTGGCTGTTAGCTTGCAACATTCATAGCCTCGTCCAGGGCCTTTTTTATCACTGCAAGATTAAATGGCTTGGCCAGATGCTTTTCAAATCCGGCTTCGATGGAGCGCTCTACATCTGCCTGGTTTGAGTATCCTGACATCGCGATCAGATGCACATCTTTTAATTCATGGTCCCGCCTTATGTACTGGGCAACTTCCAAACCGTTCATCCCCGGCATTCCTATATCACATATAATCGCCGCAGGCTTTTTTTCTTTGGCTATGGCTATGCCATCCTCACCGTTTAAAGCAGTCCTTACCTCATATCCCATTGTCCCAAGAAGCTCACTCATAAGGTCGTTTAAGTCTTTATTATCATCTATGATTATGATCATTTGTCTCACCTTCAGCTTTCTTTGGTTAATTTATTTCTTCCAGCAGAGGAAGTCCTATTGTAAACGTGGTTCCCATCCCCAGCCCTTCGCTTAAGACCTTGATGATGCCGCCATGATTATCAATGATTCCCTTCACAATAGGCAGTCCCAGGCCAAGCCCGCCATAGCTTCTGTCCAAACCCTGCTCTGCCTGCACAAAGGGTTCAAAGAGATGTTCCAGTAAATCAGATGAGATGCCCTGCCCATTGTCAATGACGGAAATGACCGCCATATTTTCCTTCTCATCTTTACTTAGAGAGAGCACAACCTTGCCATACCTGGCTGTGAACTTCAAAGCATTATCAAGTAAATTTCCCACCGCTTGCATCAGCCTGGCCATATCCCCTTCAACCATTAGCTTCTCCGGGGTAAAGCTGGCCACAAAATCAATATCCTTTGCCTCAAAGCCGGGCTGGTTATCCTGTACGATATGTTCAAGCAGTTGATTGATTTCCAGATTTGACTTTTGCAGATTAAAATTATTCTCTCTGATACGGGTCACATCAAGCAGGTCATCCACAAGTCTGCTAAGTTGTTGGGCTTGTCTGGTTATGGTTTGCGTTGCTCTTAATGCCTGCTCACTTCCCGGTTCGACATGCTCCAAAAGTGAAAGCCCCATGATGACTGCAGCCAATGGATTTCTAAGTTCATGGGAAAGCATTGCAATGAATTTATTTTTATGTTCATTGGCCTTCTTCAGCTTCTCCACTAAATCCAGGGCTTCTTTTTCACTTTCACGAAGAGCTTTTTCTGCCTCTCTAAGCTCAGTTATATCCATGGCAACAGCCACATAATTGATATAATTCCCTTCTTCATCATAAAGCGCATCGGTTGAAGCGACAAGAGTGCCCCGCTTGCCGTCGAACCCTTCATAATCCAATACCACCCCTCTCAGGGCTTCCCTCATTGGATATGGCTCAAAAAGTACCGGTTCGCCGGTATCAGAATGGAACAATTTATAGGAAGTATACTCATCGAGGGTGCCTGCCAGGGGAGACCTGCCCCCATACATATCCAAAGCCGCCTGGTTTATTGTAACGACCTTTCCGGTATGGTCCGAAATCCAAACTCCTACGGGCATTAAATCCAAAATGTCTTGCTGCCAGGCAACTCTTTCTTCCACCATTTTCATATAACGTTCTTTTTCCATCTCCAGTGCTTTTTTCTCGGTAATGTCATGAAAAAAGACCGAGATCCCTTCCTGCGTAGGGTAAACATATATGTCACCCCACCTGTTAACAATCTTGGAGAAGACCTCGTATTGCTGAGGGGTTTGTTCCATTAAAACCTGACGGAATTTTGACAGTGAAACGTCATTGACGACAGGAAAGACTTCTTCCATCATGCGGCCAATTAAGTCATTCCTCGATATACCGCAAATTTCTTCCGTACTTTTATTTACGTAAATGTAGCGGAGATCTTTATCCAGGGCGTAAAAGCAGTCTGATATGCTCTCGAGGATCTCTACTTTCTGGCGGTTTTCCTTCTTCAACTCGCGGGCACGAGATCTTGCCAGCTTCTCACTCTCCCTGAGCGTTTCTTTAAGCTTCACGTGTTCAGTGATATTGGTGAATAGAATAAGAAACCTATCTTGATGCTGAAGTGATATGACCTGAACATCAATCCACCCGTCAAAGGATGAAGCATTGTAAATCTCAAGTTCTGCGGTTTTACCTGTTTTAACGACTTCTCCGCATTTTAATAACCATTCAGGCTCGACAACTGAACGGATTTCCGTAGCCCTTTTCCCGACAATTTGCTCTTTTTTTAATCCTGAATGTTCCTCAACAGCATGATTAATATCCAAAATCAAATAGTCAACCGGCTCTTCTTGTTCATTATAAAGCAATTGGCATACAATTATACCTTGTGACAGGTTGTCAAGAATTATGCGATAGTATTGTTCGTTTTGAGCAATTGTACTATGTGCAGCCATAAAGACACCTCAAAGATATTGTTTTATCGACATCCATAAGTCATATTTCTTAACGATATTATGATAACACACAGCCCCTTATGCTTTTGTCGTAATGTGTATAACCCCAATTTCATCAATATCCGACTAAAAACAACCGGGGATCTAATCCGGTTGCTGGCTGGCGAATCTTTCACTATCTGACAGAACCAACAACAGGCCATAAGTATGCTATTATATACAAAAAGGCAGGGGGGAATCATCTTGGTCACCAAACAGGAAATCATAGACGCAGCATATCAGATCGGTTTTGCAGATATCGGCTTTACCACCGCTGAACCTTTTGACTCCCACAAAGCGATCCTCGAGGAACGGGCTTCCTTTTATGATTGGACCTATGAACGGGGGATGGATTTGCTGAAAGGGACTGACCCAAAAGCAGTTTATCCTGAAGCAAAAAGCATCATCGTTTTACTGGATAACTATCATCAGGAAGCGTTCCCCCCGGACATGCTGGGTAAATTTGGACGCTGCTATATGGTGGACGACCGTATAACCAAAGATGATCTGGCACAAAGGACCAAACAGTTTCGCACGTACCTGACCGCAAACGGCATTCAATCCAAATCCGGCGCTTATCTCCCTCAACGTCTGGCCGCCGCCCGGGCCGGCCTGGGCACTTTCGGCAAGAACTGCCTTCTTTATGCCAATAAAGCCGCCCGAAAGAGTTCCTGGGTCTTCCCCGTGGTCTTGCTGGTGGATCAGGAATTTATCCCGGATGAACCGACAGTGACTGTGGGCTGCCCAACCTGGTGTAAAAACGCCTGTATCGCCGCCTGCCCCACCGGAGCGTTGCGTGGTCCCAATAAAATCGATCCCCGCAGATGCATTTCTTATTTAAGTTATTACGGCGAAGGAGTCACTCCCATCGAATACCGGGAAGCAATGGGCATGAGGGTTTACGGCTGCGACCGCTGCCAGGAGGTCTGCCCCCGCAACGAAGCCTGGATGAATCAGGATCTGCCCGTCAGCCAAAAGATTTCTGATTGGGCTGGGGATTTTGATCTGCGTGCATTATTGCACATGGATGAGGAGTATTACATAGAAAAGGTCATGCCCCACATGTTCTATATGCCGCCAAATGAGCTCTGGCGTTTCCAGATGAATGCCGCCCGGGCCATGGGCAACAGCCTGAACCCTGAATATAAGGAAGAACTTGAGCGCTGCCTGGCAGAAAACCGGGATGAGAGAGTTCTGGAAATGGCAGCCTGGGCATTGGAAAAATTAAACTCTTAAGCGAGTTGTCACGGGGCCGGGGTTATTGACAACATTTTGGGTTGTTTAATGAACCAAGAAACAGCAACAATTACGCAAGCATTTCCTTTTTGTCTAAGTGCTATACATATGCAAATGTTGTCAACAACCCCGTCCCCGTTACAACTTATACTTGCTGGCTTCCCGTGATAACTGTGTTTGCTTCAAAATCCACTGATAGGTCAATTCGATGCCCTCGAGCAGCGGCTTTTGGGGCTGCCATGACAATGTCTCCCGGATCAGTGTGTTGTCAGATTTTCTGCCTCTTACCCCCTGGGGCCCGTCAATACACTCAATAGCCAGATCTTTGCCTGATATCTGTATGATCATTTTCGCCAGATCGTAAATGGTGATCATTTCTTCGGAGCCAATATTTATTGGTTCTGAATAGCCGGAACGCATCATTTTGGTTATCCCTTCAATACACTCATCTATATATAGGAAAGTCCGGCTTTGCTTGCCGTCGCCCCAAATTTCTATAAAACTATGGTTGTCCGCCAGCGCCACTTTTCTGCACAGTGCCGCAGGTGCCTTTTCCCGGCCGCCTTCCCAAACTCCGAGAGGACCGAATATATTATGCAGCCTGGCAATGCGGACTTCGATGCCGTAATTTCTTTGATATGACTTATACAGCCTTTCACTGAATAATTTTTCCCAGCCATATTCACTGTCCGGTTGGGCTGGATAGGCAGAGTCTTCATAACAAACGGGATTTTCCGGATCCTCTTGATTATAGAGGGGGTAAACACAAGCCGATGAGGAGAAAAATATCTTTTTGCTTTTATGGATACGGGCCGCTTCAAGCATATTTAAATTGATCAGGGCAGAATTATGCATGATAGCTGCATCATTTTCCCCGGTAAATACATAACCGGCTCCACCCATATCGGCTGCCAGCTGGTAGATCTCATCGCTCCCCTTGCGGGTCAATTCCAGGCAGAAATCCGGGTTTCGCAGATCACCGATCAGGAACTCATCCGCACTGGTCGTTTCAAATTCAGGCCACTTTAAGTCGGCCCCAATCACCCAGTTCCCTTCGGATTTAAGTCTTTTTACCAAATGATGCCCGATAAACCCTCCTGCACCTGTAACCAAAATCCTCATTTTACATATCAACTCCTAGTATTTCGCTTAAAGCAGTATCCAGCACCCGAACATTATGAAATAACATAAATCTATCAAACTGTGCCTTCCGCATCATTTCTTCCCGCGTTTCAGCCTCAGAAAGGGTTGTAAGCGCGGCAATTATTTCATCCAAATCCCCTTCTTTTACCGTTAGACCCAAACCATACTTTTCTACTCTTTCTCCCATACAATAGCCTTTGGTTACCAACATCAACTTCTTCAGTGATGACGCTTTGGTCATGATTCCGCTGCTATAGTAGAAATTTTCGTAACACAAATAGACCACATCACATAAAGTGATGTAGGCATTCACTTCAGCTGGATCATCAATATAGCCCAGTTCAAAATGACAGTTGGCCCCTTCCAGGCTGGCCATAAGCCGATCAATTTCCAATTGTTCCTCCCTGGTATAATCGGGACGGTGCAGATATCCTGCCGTCAAAAAGAAACATTCTTCAGGGTTCATCGCTGGTATGGCGCGCAGGAAATTCAGCCACCCCTTTCTCTTTTGCAGCAAGCCCACCATTCCAATGATGGTTCTGCCTCCCGCTTTCTCTTTGATCTGATTAAACTTTTCAGGAAGCGGTGACGGCAGTCTTTCATCGGTCACATCAGGGAAAACAAAAACCTTGCGATCCTTAAAGAATGCCTGCATCTGCAGTTTTGTGCCTTCATCCAGAATGGCTATAGCCTGTCCATTTCTTACTCTTCTAAAAATCTGCAGCTGAATGAATCGCTTGATTCCTTTCCGACTATTCCTTTTGAGTCGAAAAGCCGGCGTTACATATAAACCAGCCCAGGGATAGTCAAATTCTCTCCAAAAAAGCCACCCACGCCAATTCCCGTAAATGATGATATCCAAACTATTAATAAAAACCATGTCAATGTTCCAGCCTGATGCAGCTTCTGCTTTATGCAAGGTTTCGGAAAGATAAGGCCAGGCTTGACCGGCTTTTAACTTTTCCCAGCCATGATCATCGATCAAAGAATAATGCGCAGTAAACAATTTATTTTGCAAGTTCGGCAGGATATCAGCGGCCCATTCCTTTACTTTTTCAGGCTCAGCACACAACACCATCAGCCGGCAGTTTTTGGGCAGCAATATAGACAGGAACAAATACATCTGGGTTTCATAGTGTCCTCTCGTCCACATGGGCTCAACCAGCACAACGGTTCGATTTTCCGCAATCATTATATTGTAGTCTCCTTT
>DBRM01000064.1:3009-3395 GCA_002305965.1 Syntrophomonas sp. UBA1368 | reverse complement strand
CCAACCAGGCCGGTGGAGGTCTTCTTTAAGCCGGATGAAATCCCCTATGCCCAATGGGGACTGCGGCCGGGAGACGGTCAATCCGCCTATATCAGTACAGACAGCGGCAGTGAAACCATTTATCTGCGTTTAAAATATCATGATTATCAGACCAGTGTTGGTGCCATGTCCAGCCCATATCGCACTGCTCCGGGATGGCTTTACCATCCTTATCGAACCATCGGCATCATAATTATGATATTGGGCTTGCTGCTATATATATTCCTGCCCCGGCGGAAAAAGCAACCGGATGATATCAGTTATTCCACCGGCAGCATGGTGGCGGGAGATCTGGCAGGGGTGATTATCTTGCTGCCTTTTTATGGACTGCCTTTTTTGGTAAATGG
>DBRM01000064.1:0-2816 GCA_002305965.1 Syntrophomonas sp. UBA1368 | reverse complement strand
AAACTATTCCTGGCCCTGGCGTTTTTATCAGTGATCAGCGGTCGAGCATCTTCGACTCAGCCTGCAGGCTCAGCGCTACTGGCATCTTCTGCTTCTTATGGGGGGCTGGAGATCAAAGGACGCAGCGGCGGAAAACCCATCTATATCTGGTTCTCTGACCAAATGGGCGGGGTGATCATCAATCATTTTGACCGGGTGCCGGAAGCCATCGAAGCTGCAGGCGTCCCCTTCAACAAGGAACCCAGAGCCATCGAAGGCTTTTCCATGTTTATGTAGTAAAGAGGTTTAAAAAGACGTCTACGCGAGACGAATGCAGGATAAACGCTGAATTTCACGAAATATTAATAAAGTGGACGAAACAAGAGAACCGTCTGCTTGCCTGTGCCCGCTATGGGTATGTCATATAGTTTATGCCCCGGAGGGATATTCCCATGTTTCGTTAAAAATTAAAAGGAGGCAGAAGAATGATTGGATTGATAATTGTCGGAGTGATTGTGGTCTTATTGGCCGTGTTCCTGATCGGGATCTACAACAGCCTGGTACAGCTCAGGCAGCGGGTGCAGAATGCCTGGTCCCAGGTAGATGTGCAGCTGAAGCGGCGTTATGATCTGATCCCNNGTGACCCAGGCCCGGAATATGGCCATGAATGCCGGAAGCGTCAAAGAGCAGATCCAGGCGGAAAACATGATCAGCGGCGCCTTGCGCTCACTGTTTGCCGTAGCTGAAGCGTATCCGGAACTGAAAGCCAACACCAACTTCCTGCAGCTGCAATCAGAACTCAGTGATACTGAAAGCAAAATTGCCTTTGCCCGCCAATTCTATAATGATACCGTACAAAAATTCAATACCAAGATCGAATTGTTTCCCAACAATCTGGTGGCAGGTATGCTGGGATTCGCTATGGTGGATTATTTTACCCTGCAGGGCGAACCTGATGCCCGTCAGGCAGTGAAAGCGGAGTTTTAAAAAGGAGATTTCAGGATGATAGGAAAAATGTCTTCCCAATATTTAAAGGCTTCGTTACATGTTTTGATCAGCCTGTTCCTGATTCTGGCCTTCATGGTGCCTGCAGCACTGGCGGACCGGTCACTGACCATGGATCAGATCATTGTGGATGCCCAGGTGCTGCCGGATGCATCCATGCAGGTCACCGAAAGGATCACGGTTGATTTTTCCGGACAGTGGAACGGTTTTTATGTGAAGATCCCCCAGGGGGACACCCCCATTGTCGAAGTACAGGTCAGTGAAAACGGCCAGCCATATGAGTTTAATCCCGGCACCGAATACGGGCCACCGGGAACCTACCTGACCAAATCCGAAGGCGGGGACATTCTCATTGACTGGAGCATCGACGCCTATGATCAGGTACGCACTTTCGACGTTTCTTACCGGGTGATCAATGCGGTCAAAATCTATGAGGATACTGCAGAACTCTACCGCAAATTCATCGGGGAAGCCAACGGCAATAAGATCTCTTATGTCCAGGTGAATCTGACCCTGCCGCCAGGGGCGGAACAATTCAAGCAAGGGGAAGATATCCGCATATGGGGACACGGACCCTTAAACGGGGAAGTGGAATTTTCCGGCCCCAATGAAGTCGTGCTGAAAGTCAATGATCTGCCTCCTTATACATTTATGGAAGGACGGGTCCTGATGCCCGTCAGTCTGTTTGCCGGGGCGCCGGCGGAAGCCTATGACGCTTCACCGGCTCTGGTCAGGATCATATCCGAGGAAAAGGGCTGGGCTGAACAGGCCAATAAGGAACGGGCCATGGCCCGGGCGGAATTGGGGGCAGGAGCCGGGATCGTAGCTGCAGCATTGGGCACCGTATTCATGTTGTGGCGCAGGTTCGGGCGCAAACACCGCACCGTTTTTGACGGCGATTATTATCGGGATCTGCCGGCCAATTACAGTCCGGCGGAGCTCAGTGTTCTGTGGAATTTTAAAGCTATGAACGCCAATGATATTACAGCAACCATTATGGACCTGGCCCGGCGTCAATTCCTGTTTCTGGAGGAAGATACCGTGCAGGTGCGCAAATTCCTGGGCAGCAAAGAAGTCACCACCTTCCGGCTCAGTTTTATGCCAGCCCCGGAACCGGCGGCCCTGCGTAAACCGGAAGAAGCGACTTTGAGGCCCCATGAGATCGAACTCATCGATTTTTTGAAAAACGATATCGGCGGCGGCAAGGATTATATCTATCTGACCGATATTGAAGAATATGCCAAAAAGAATGGAGAAGCATTTTATGCCTTCTGGAGCGAGTGGACTTCCAGCATTGTTGCCAAATGTGAAACCTATAATTTCTTTGACAGCAACGGCAGTATGTCGCTTTTAACTGTGTTAGGCGGAGTCGCGCTCTTTGCTCTGGGCTTCGTTGTCGCTGCCCGGATGGGGACCATCGGCTGGGCTTTGATCATTGCCGGAATCATCATTTTCTTCGTTCCGCGCTTTTTCAAACGACGCTCCGTGACCGGGCAGGAGGACTATGTACGTTGGGAAGCTTTCAAGAGATTCCTGGAGCATTTTTCCGAAATGCAGCGCCATGAGATCCCCAGTCTCATCATTTGGGAGCATTATCTGGTCTATGCGGTCACATTAGGAGTGGCCAAAGAAGTGATCAAACAACTGGAAGTGGTCTTCCCCAATATGCAGGATGGGGATTATCGTTTCGGTTATGGCTGGATGATGTACGGTACCTATCATAACGGCATGAATGCCTTGACGAACTCCTTTGATGGGATCGGCGATTCCTTCCAGCGTTCTCTGGCATCAGCCCAGAAAGCAGTCAGCAAGTCTTCATCCGGTTCCGGCGG
>DBRM01000007.1:5283-5572 GCA_002305965.1 Syntrophomonas sp. UBA1368 | reverse complement strand
GAGTTCATCCACTGAAATATTAAAATAGGTGGCCAGCTCCGGCAGCATTAAAATATCGGGATAACTTTGTCCGGACTCCCATTTGGAAACCGATGCTTTGGTGACGCCCAGATATTCTGCCAGTTTTTCCTGGGTTATTCCCTTTTCTCTTCGCTTCTGAACGATGCATTTGCTGATATTGAGTTTATACATTTTGATCACCTCCACTGTTATTGTACCCAGAGATATATCTCCTGACGATGGATTTGTAGTTGATTTTGGTTGAAAAAGTTTACTTGTGGGAAACTTG
>DBRM01000007.1:283-5218 GCA_002305965.1 Syntrophomonas sp. UBA1368 | reverse complement strand
AAAAATAATTTTTACTATCTGGGGTTTATAGAATGTCCCATCTTCCTCTTGGATGGACCGGAGCCGGTCATATTTGATGCGGGGGTCACCTGCGCAGGAAATATCTATGCGGAAGCCATCCGTTCCGTTCTGGGCCAAAGGCAGCCGGCCTGGCTCTGCATCACCCATGTCCATTGGGATCATTGCGGAGCTGCTTCCTACCTGCAAAAAGCCTTTCCCGGGCTGAAAATTGCTGCCACTTCCATGGCGGCAAACATTTTACAGCGTCCCAATGCGCTGTCATTAATCAACAAACTGAACAAGGTCATCCTGGAGCAGATGCTGTCGAACCCGGATCTGGACCCTTCACTGCTGAACATGGAGCCTTTTGTTCCTTTTAAGATTGATAAGGAATTATCAGACGGGCAGACCTATAAAATCGGCAGCACCACCTTGCAGGTGCTGTCTACCCCCGGTCATACCCAGGATCACCACAGTTTTTACCTGCCTCATGAAAAAATCCTCATTGCCGGAGAAGCGGCCGGGGTTTTCTATAGTCATAACGTGATTTCCCCTGAATTTACTTCTGATTACGATGCTTATTTAGCTTCCTTAAGGCGCATTGCTTCTCTGCCGGTAGAGATATTGGCCCAGGGGCACTATTATATTCTGGCCGGCGAGGAAGAGATCCGCACCTTTTTTGCCCACTCCATCAAAGAGACTATCAGTTTCAAAGACCGGGTCATGGAACTCCTTGATGAAGAGAACGGTAATCTGGAAAGGGTCATAAACACCATGAAGGCGGAACGCTATGATGCCGTCCCTGATTTGAAGCAGCCGGAGGTCACCTATCTGATTAATTTGAAGGCCAAGGTGGCTCACCTGGCGGGAAGGCAGCAGCGGAGCAGTTAGCTGAGACACACCACGGTTCAGGCAGGCTTTAGCATATCATCAGCTTGAAGCAGCTGTTTCTTTTTGATTTGTTTCATTTCAAAATAAACCACAGCCCCGGTTATAAGCGCAGAAAGAACATCAGCAACAGGCTGGGCCCGCCACACACCTTCAATACCCCAAAAGCGCGGCAGTATCAACAACAAGGGGATCAATAACAATAACTGTCTCGATAGTCCAAGAATCGTGGATTGAATTGGTTTGCCAACTGCCTGAAAGTATTGGGAGCTGACAATTTGAAAACCGGCAACCGGGAACATCATTAAGAATACGGCCATTGCATGAGAGGTAAAGGTGGTCAATGCAACATTATTATTGCTGAACATGCCCGCAACTTGGCTTGACCATAATTGTACCGCAGCAGTACCAAGTAAAGCGATGACTGTACCAGCTGTTACGGCTTTTTTCAAGGCTTCTTTTACCCGGTCATATTGTTCGGCACCATAATTAAAACCGATGATGGGCTGGGCACCCTGACTGATCCCAAGAATCGGCATGAACATCAATGTAGATACACTGCCGATAATTCCCATGGCTGAGAGTGCCATGTTTCCGCCATAGGTCATCAGCGCATTATTCAGTATGGTATTTTGCAGACTGAAAGCCAACTGCATGGCAAAAGGAGCAAAGCCAATGGCAGTAACACTAAAAACCAAATTCCTCTCCAACCGCAGATTCTTTAGCCGTAGTTTAAGCAGACTGGGTCCCCAGAAAAAATAGCTCAGAACCCAGATCGATGCAAATACTTGCCCGCAGACGCTTGCCAGTGCGGATCCTTTTATCCCCCAGCCTAATCTCATGACAAAAATATAGTTTAAAACGATATTGAGCAAGGTTCCGGTTACCTGGGTATACATGGCCATACGGGGATTGCCTTCCGCCCGGATAAAATTGACCATCCCCATGCCTATCGAACCGAAAGCTGATGCTGCCATAATAATGCTGGTGAAATCCCGGGCATAAGGAAGAACTTCGGCGTCAGCTCCGAAAAAAGCCAAAATAGAATCTGTAAACAAAAAGTAAATCACACTTATACATATGGGAAGCAGGATCAATAAAACCATGGCATTTCCGGCAATCTTTTCAGCTTCTTCAGGCTTCTTCTGGCCCAGACGAATGGAGATCAATGAGGTAGCTCCAACGCCGATCAGTACAGAAACAGCCATGAGGATAAGCATGATAGGAAAGGCTACGGTAGTGGCTGCGATGGCAATATCGCCAACACCCCGTCCAACGAATATGCGGTCAATAATATTATAAAGGGAGTTCACCACCATGGCGATCACCGCCGGCCAGGAAAACTTCCACAGCAGTTTGCTGATTTTTTCATCTTTCAGTGCGTTGGTTGCATTCATTCTATTTCACCTGTATCTTTTTCATAAATCCAACATATTCTATACTTTGGGCGCCAATTCGTCAAGATAACAATATTTGCATAACTTAACGCATATCAGAGCAGGTGTTATCTGCAGTTACGCATATAAAAATACGCCGCCTTCGAACCCGGGAAATGGTTTTTCCTGGAAGGGAAAGATTAAAAAATCTAAGATGTGCTATTTCAAGAAATTGGTTTACTGCCGTTAACAGCATTGAATGCCTGCTGCAACGTGCCGATGGATACCGGTTTACCCAGGTGACAGTCAAAACCGGCTTGCATGGAGCACTCTATGTCTTCCGACTGGGCATAGCCGGACAATGCGATCAAAAATGTATGCCTTAGTTCAGTATCTTCACGGATCGTTCTGGCAACCTCGTACCCGCTCATCCCCGGAAGCCCGATATCGCAGATAATAACATCAGGTCTGATTGCCCGTGCTTTCGCAATACCTTCCGTTCCATGATGAGCTGCTGCCGGTTTATGTCCCAGGAAATCAATAAACCCGCATAAAACTTCCGTCAAGTCTTTATTGTCATCGATCAAAAGAATATTGAGTGATCCCTTTGACGCAGGCTCTATTCCATCAATTTGTACTTGTTCTCTGATTTTTTCCTTAAGCAGCGGCAGGGTGATGGTAAACCTGGCCCCTTTGCCTCTTCCTTCACTGTAAGCTTCAACTCTGCCATCATGAAGTTCCACTATTCTCTTGACAATAGCCAGGCCCAGCCCAAGTCCTCCGAAGCTCCGATCCAATGATGCATCGCATTGGGTGAATGGCTCAAACAGATTGTCCATACATTCAGGCTCAATACCACTCCCGGTATCCTGAACTGTAATAACTGCCTCATTGGTATTTTCATCATGGGATATTGTAACTGTGATCAGATCACCTTGACCTGTGTACTTGGCTGCGTTATGCAGCAGATTGCCAATCACCTGTGTTAATCGCAAGGCATCAGCTTCGATGTATAGCGCAGAAGCCGACTCAACATTTAATCTGATGCTTTTTCCCCTGAATTGCTGTTCATTGTCCAGCAGCGCAAGTTTTATGATTTCGTTTAGTTCTACCTGCTCTTTTTTCAAGAATATTTTATTTTGGGAAATACGATTAATATCCAAAAGATCATCCACCAGATGAGTAAGCTGATTACATTGACGTCTGGCTATCTCCATAGCTGTTGCGAATTTCCTCCCCCCCCGGAAGAGCCTGCTCAAGGAACTCAAGACTCGTCATAATTGATGCCAGCGGGTTTCTCAATTCATGAGAAAGCATATTAATGAAAACATTTTTGTTTTGGTCAGCCCGGCGTAGTTTTTCGATTAATTGCTCCGTTTCTTTTTCCAATTCAATTCTTTTTGTAATATCATAATGCAGCATAACAGCCCCTATGATCTCACCCAAATTGTTTCTTATTGGTGCACAACTTCCTGAAGAATATATCTCGTTATCATCGCCTATTTGGGCCAGAGTCACATAATCTTTTACCGTCTCTCCATAGTTTATCGCCCTATATAAAGGGGTGTCTTCCGGAATCAACGGTCTGCCATCGGGGTATGAGATTTTCAGTCTTTCCATTCTTATTTGTTGATTACCGGTAAAATAATCTCCTAAGTTTTCTTCAAAGCGTTTATAGAACTTTTTGATCGTATCATTCATGTAGATGATATTACTGTTTTTATCGTACACAGTTAATCCATCAGGTACAGCTTCAAACGCTGCATCTAATTCGGCGGTTTTCTGTTCAGCCAGGATAAGCGCTTCTTTTAACTCTTCTTTCGCCTGGTGCAGCGCATCTTCTGCTTTCTTCTGTTGGGTGATGTCCTCGCACACGATAAGAAACTGATCTTTCACATCCAGTGGAATTATTTCCACCTTATAAAATGCGTCCCTTGCAGGGATGCTTTCGACAGTTGACAGGATCTTGCCGGAGAGCACAGCTTCCCCGCATTTATCGACCCAGCTGGGGTCGTAATTGGGAAATCGTTCGGTTAACAGCTTATTGATAACTTGATCCCTGGTAAGTCCCAATGATTTTTCATAAGCAGGGTTTATATCCAGGATGAGATAGTCGACTGGTGCGCCATCTGCATCGAAAACCATTTGTGCCAGACACATTTCATGCGAGGTGGTGTACCAGACCCGCGTAAGGAATTGCGCTTTAGATTCTGCACTAAGGCTGTCTAATCCGGTAAACCTGTTATCATTGATTAAAATCTTACTATCTCCTTTTTCATGCATTTACAGGTATCTTTCGATAACTGACATAAAATTCCTTTGGAGATTACGTCTTTTAATGTCGACATGGTGGCAATAGTTTTATAACCACAAAGATGCTATGCATGGAATTCAATGAAAATGGAAAAACCGTATTGCTACGGTTTTTTCTATATTCTTACTTGTTGATGACACCTTAAATCATCAAATAAAAACTCCAACATAAGCGACCTGTTCAGTTATCATTGAAAACTTTTTTCGGACATGAATCGACGGAATAACAGAAAGGAGGCCTTAGCCTCCCTTTTTTCTGTTGCAGAAGTTATACCGGCTGGAGAATGTGGGCATGGGCAGCGATGAACAGCATTTCACCTGCAAAAGCGCTTACATCCACCACAAAAGTATGCGATGT
>DBRM01000007.1:0-157 GCA_002305965.1 Syntrophomonas sp. UBA1368 | reverse complement strand
CCAGGCTGAACCGACATCCTCAAATTCCGGCGTTGGAGGAGTAGGAGGAGTGGGGGTTTCGCTCGGTATATCCAGGATATCTTCCAGTTTGAATTGCAACAGCATTTCCTTTTTGATGATCGTCTGCAAAGTTTTTCTCACTTCACGGTTTATGGTG
>DBRM01000033.1 GCA_002305965.1 Syntrophomonas sp. UBA1368 | reverse complement strand
CGGACAAGGACGATATTTGGGATCGCCAAATTCTTTATACAGGGTTTCCATAATGGCCAGACAGATATCGAGTCCGATCATATCAGCCAGGGCCAGCGGTCCCATGGGATGACCTGCTCCAAATTTCATGGAAGTATCAATGTCTTCAGCATTGGCTACACCTTCCATTAAGGCATACATACCTTCGTTCAGCATTGGAATTAAGAGCCGGTTAACTACAAAGCCAGGTGCTTCATTGATTTCTACCGGTGCTTTGCCCAGCTTCAGGGTTACATCCTTTACGGCATCGAAGGTTGCCTGACTGGTAGAGGCACCACGGATGATTTCAACCAGTTTCATTGAAGGAACCGGATTGAAGAAATGCATGCCGATCACTTTATCAGCTCTGCCAGTTGCTGCACCGATAGCAGTAATACTCAGGGCAGAAGTGTTAGAGGCCAGAATACATTCCGGTTTGCAAATCTCGTCTAATTCCTTGAAAATACTTTTCTTGATTTCCATTACTTCAATGGCAGCTTCTATAATAAGATCGCAGTTTGCTGCACTGGCCATATCAACAACACCGACGATTTTGCCCATAGTTGCATCTTTGGCTGCCGCTTCCAGCTTGCCTTTTTCCACCAGTTTGGATAAATTTTTGTCAATACCCTTTAACCCTTTATCAACAAACTCTTGTTTGATATCCCGCAATATTACGTCGAATCCGCTTTGTGCAGCTACTTGTGCGATTCCGGCTCCCATGGTGCCAGCACCTAAAACCATAATTTTCATTCGCATTAACCTCCTACATTTTTTGAGTTAGATCGTTCCTTGATATAAAGGCTTGTTCAGAAATTTTATTTACCGACAAAAAGGGGAGACCGTTTCTCAATAAATGCAGTCATACCTTCTTTTTGATCCTCGGTACTAAAACAAAGACCAAACAGGTCTGCTTCAATGGTCATAGCCCGGTCAATATCAGTCTGCATTCCTTCATTGGCAGCCACTTTGGCCAGGCGTACCGCCAGTTTGCCTTTGGAGCAGATTTTCCCGGCTATTTCTTTCACACGCGCTATTAAATCTTCGGGATTTACAACTTCATTTACCAGTCCTATGCGCAGTGCTTCCGCAGCATTGATCACATCAGCGGTAAACAAAAGCTGCTTGGCCATTCCTGCTCCGACCAGACGCGGCAAGCGTTGGGTCCCGCCGAACCCTGGAGTGATTCCCAATCCAACTTCAGGCTGCCCGAATTTAGCCTTGGTAGAAGCAATGCGAAAATCGCAGCACATGGCCAGTTCACATCCGCCGCCCAGGGCAAAACCGTTTACAGCGGCAATTACTGGTTTTTCCATAGCTTCGATCATGCCAAAAACTTCCTGACCCAGAGCACCAAACTCTCTGCCTTCAATGGCGGTCAGATTTTGCATATAGGCAATATCAGCACCGGCTACAAAAGCTTTCTCTCCGGCACCGGTTATGATCAACACATCGATCTCAGGATCATTACTTATACTGGCAATGGCATCTTTCATTTCCAGCAGCGTATCTTTATTTAAGGCATTCAATGCCTTGGGACGATTTACATAGAGAAAGGCAATGGCGCTTTCCTTCTCTATCAACAGGTTTTCATAGGTCATGAAATCCCCTCCAAACAAAGTTTTCGAACCACTGCTTAATTTTTTTTATTTAAAAATCCCCCCCTTTGACTTTTAAATATGCTAATATGAGAAATAAGGAATGAAGGATAGTTATGATAACTGTTTTTTACCCGCCTCATAAGATGATACCAGCTGAAGTGTTTGCAAGGTGTGCTACTTTTCTATGATGGCTAAAGAATAACTTTTTAGTTTTTCTTTGAACAGGGTAGTGGAAGGACCCTGTAAGCCATCATAGAGAGCAGCGGCGAAAAAATAATGGTGTATAAGGGGGATAACGTTTATTTCAGTTATCGTTCTTTTACACATGCAAAAGCCATGCCATTTTTAAGATAGCCCTGACAAAAAACCAAAAGCCAATAAAATGGCAAAGCCCTGCGTAAAGTGATGGATAAAAAAGAACCTGTTTCGTGAAAAAATGCAAATGAACATCAAAAAAATGCAACTATGCATTGGAATGATTATAGGACAGGTGATGGCGTCATAAACTACAACTACTCTTTTAGCAAACCGTGTGTGAGCAAATTGAATCTTCAGTTAATTTATTAAAAAATAATGCGTAGATGCATTTTAAATTCGCGATGAAAATAAGACCTTTCTTGTTATTTAAATAAAATCTGACAAAATTCCCTTACTAAAACTAAACAATTGTACATGAATACCGGGTAACTTTTGTAGTTTTATCCCGTTTTTTCTTTGATTTTAGAAAAATAATCAACTCGACATTTGATGACACATATTTCGCAACAAGAATAATCGAATTTTGTATAATTGGAAAAATGAGGAGGTCAAATTTCATGACAGGTGCAAATAATCCTTCCATAAGTTACCGGAATGAATATATCAGGGAATTGGAAGCAGAGATTAAAAGACAACGAAAAATAATTGACAGACTTAATACAGAACTTGAGAACTGGCGCATTGTGGCCATGAAATTCGGGGATGCATTTTATCATAACCAGATTCCTATGATGGTAAGCAGTTATGAAGAGGGGATCATTATTGAAGTAAATGAAGCTTTGCTTGATGCCCTCGGTTTTACTCGCAAAGAATTACTGAATAAAAGTATTTTTGATTTGCAAATTTGGGCCGATCCGCAAGAGAGAAAGAAAATGGTCACAGAAATTGCTGAACAGGGCTATGTGCGAAACCGGTACACTGAATTCAGAATGAAAAACGGACAGATCGGTATTTGCCTTTTAGCCAGCAGTTTAATTGAGCTTGATGGCAACCGATGCCTGATCTCTTCGGTTTTAAATATTGACAAACAAATCGAACTGCAAAAGTCCCTGGAGCTGGCTAATGAAAAATTCTCCAAGGCTTTTAATCAAAATCTGACTGGTATGTCTATATCCCGTGTTTCAGATGGGGTGTACATTGATGTCAATGAAAGATTTGCCAGTACTCCCGGTTATACCAGAGAAGAGGTTATCGGGCAGAGTGTTTTTAAACTGGGGCTCTGGGCAGATTTAAAAGACAGGCAAAGAGTGTTTGAAGCACTTATGACAGACGGATACATTGAAGGCATGGAATTTGGTTATAGAATGAAAACAGGAGAAATTGGCTATGTAATATCCTCCATCAATTTGATTGATATTGAAGGGGAGGATTATATCCTGGCAACTATGGTTGACATAACCAAACGGAAACAAGCCGAGGAGTCCCTTAAGCAATCCCAGCAGCTTTTGCATCAAATATTTAACAGCATACCGATGTCGATTCTTATCGTATCCTTAAAGGACAAAAGGATCATTGAAGTCAATGATCGTTTTCTATTGAGGAACAAGCTGACCCGTGAAGAATTTACCCGACAGGAAGTGTATTTCGATCAGCTGTTTGATATGGATGAAACCACTGATTTTGTGATGGAGCTGCTTCAGAATCACAAGGCTATGAATTATGAAGTAAAGTATCATTTAACCACCGGGGAAGAGAGAGTAAGCTTATTGTCAGGAGTCAAGGTTTCCTGGGAAGGGGAGGATTGTTTACTGGCGGTTGCCAACGACATTACTGAATTGAGGCACTATCAGAAAGAGATGGCTAGATTGGACAATTTGAAACTGATCGGGCAGATGTCTGCCGGAATGGCCCATGAGATAAGAAATCCAATGACTTCGATCAGAGGATACCTGGAATTATTCAAGATGCGGGATTGCTATAAAAATGATATAGATGCCCTGGAGCTCATGATCGAAGAGATAGACCGGCTCAATGAATTAATAACCAAGTTTATGTCCCTGGCACAAGATAAAAATGCAGACTTAAGACCGCATTACTTAAAAGACGCTATATTAAACCTTATGCCCCTCATACTGGTGGATGCCTATCAAAAAAATATCATTATCGAAACGGACCTGCAGGATTATGTTCAGGTTATGCTAGATCAAGCCCAGATCCGGCAGTTAATCTTCAACCTGGTACGTAATGGACTGGATGCCATGCCTGATGGAGGCGTGCTGAGAGTCAGTACCTATCAGGACAGCGACGGGGTAAATATGTTGATTCAAGACCAGGGGCGTGGGATACCTGCTGATGTGATAGGACAAATCGGCACCCCATTTTTTACCACCAAAGATGAGGGAACCGGCCTGGGCCTGGCAGTTTGTTACAGCATCGTCGAAAACCATCATGCCAAAATCGATTTAACTACCGGGTCTGAGGGGACGACTTTTAAAATAACCTTTCCCATGATTTTGGGGTAAACAAAAATGATTATAAAAATATTTTTGAAAAATATTTCAATGTATACAATCCAAAAAGCTCTCAATTCTGGCATAATATATTCTAATAACTTTATAAATGACAGGATGAGGGAAATACGCAAGAATATCTCCCCCGGCTAAAGAATTTTTAGGAGATGAAGAACAATGGAAAAGATCACGATCCAAAAGGCTGATGCATTACGGGAAAAGCCGGATCAAAACAACCTCGGTTTCGGCAGATATTTTACTGACCACATGTTTGTTATGGATTATACGGAAGGCCAGGGCTGGCATGATCCCCGGATCGTTCCTTACGGACCGCTGCAATTGGATCCTTCCATTATGATCCTTCATTACGGGCAGGCTACCTTTGAAGGGTTGAAAGCTTATAAGACCAAAGAAGGAGAAATCCAACTTTTCAGGCCTTCAGCCAATATGCATCGATTGAATATATCCAATGAAAGGCTTTGTATTCCGCAGCTCGATGAGGAATTTGCGGTAGAAGCTTTAAAGAAACTGGTGGCGATAGACAAAGACTGGATCCCTGAAGCGGAAGGAACCTCACTTTATCTGCGTCCTTTTGTTATTGCCACTGAGCCTCATCTGGGCGTACATCCGGCTAAAAATTATAAATTTATGATCATTATGTGCCCGGTAGGAGCTTATTATCCTGAAGGCATCAATCCTGTGAAAATTTATGTTGAAAGCAATTATGTGCGAGCCGTTAAAGGGGGTATGGGATATACCAAGACGGCAGGAAACTATGCCGCCAGTATCAAAGCCCAGCAGGAAGCAGAAAAAAGAGGCTTTACCCAGGTTCTCTGGTTGGACGGGGTAGAGAGAAAATATATTGAAGAAGTCGGCACCATGAATGTATTCTTTAAAATTGATGGAGAAGTGGTTACACCGGCACTGGAAGGCAGCATTTTAGCCGGAATAACTCGTGATTCAACCATTCAACTGCTCAAGCACTGGGGAATGCCCGTAAGTGAAAGAAGAATCAGTATCGACGAACTGTTTGCGGCATACGCTGAAGGCAAATTGGAGGAAGCCTTTGGAACCGGGACTGCAGCTGTAATTTCACCCATCGGGGAAATGACCTATGGTGAGAAAGAAATGGTGATCAATGAAGGCAGGATTGGACCAACATCGCAAAAATTATATGATACGATTACCGGAATTCAAAGCGGCAGCATGGAAGATGTTTTTGGGTGGACAGTCAAGGTCGAATAAATTACTCCAGACCGTCAAAAAAGGCTAATAGCTTCCTTGATTGTATCGCGTGCG
>DBRM01000058.1:3306-12130 GCA_002305965.1 Syntrophomonas sp. UBA1368 | reverse complement strand
CTAACCAACTAACCAACTGTCCCCTGACCAACTGACGGTACAGGTTCAAGACATAGGTGACACTCCTGCTTGAGCAAAGTTGTCTGCTAAACAGCGGGTCGACAGGGTCGTCGACTCATACGTTGCTTGAACCTAACTCCTAACTCCTAGCCCCTAACTCCTAACTCCTAACTAATAAATGGGTTTTCAGAAAGTCGAGCTGTATTTTCGATACCTGGTTGAATGGTTCACCTAAATAGGGGTCGAAATGATTAAGTGGAAGGGATATAAACTCAGCCCGTTTCATTTTCGCTGCCGCCTTCTTTACGGCCTTGATTGGAATGAGTGAGTCGTTCTCCCCTGCTATAACCAGTGCCGGACATTTTACCCTGCTGGCCACACTTATGGGACGGTATAAGGCCATGGTAAGAAAAATACGGGCCGGAGTTGCATTTTCCACGTCAAGTCCCGGAGGCATAAGAGATTCATATCCTGTTTTGGAATCACGGGTATTTAATATAGCAAATTCATCGGGCGTGCCATAAATNNTGAGGAAGCAGCTTTGAAAAAGTACCCCGCACCGTTCTGAATAACTATTGGGGTGGAACTGGCTATCCCGCAAACAAAAGGGACTTGAACTGAAATGGCAGCGATCTTCGGATCGTGAGCTGCCGCCACAATTGAGTGGCCGCCGCTGAAAGAGGTTCCCCAGAGCGCTATCTTATCTGCATTGATATCTTTCCGCCCGCGCGCCCAGTTTACAGCTGCCTGATAGTCCTCCACATGTCTCCGCGGAGAAATTAACTGCCTTGGGGTACCTTCACTTTCCCCGAATCCCCGATAATCAAACAGCAAAACTGCCAATCCCTGATCGGCAAATAATTCAGCAAAGGGTTCCAACCCGCAGTTTCTCAATCCCCCAAAACCATGGGCCATAACAACCAGTGAAGGCTTAACCACGCCATCCGGTAAGTAGAGCCAGGCTGAACATTTATCACCTTGACTTGGAAATTGACAATCGGTTCTTGAAAAACCCATCGTACACCTCCATTACCAGCTGACTTGTTGCCGCCAACTGTAACTAAAATTACACGCCTTATTCTACGTCCATTTTGACTTTACAGGAAGTCCGGGATAGCCCCGGTGAATTCTTCTATATTGCGGAACAGGATCTGCAGCTTATCGATTTTTTTCTCCGTATGAAAATGGGCGCAATACCATTTCCGGTATGTTAACCGGTCTTCGATGGTATCCAGCCACTGTTCGGTGCTCTTGTCCACCCGGGACTGGTCAATACCGGGGATGAAAACTTCCACCGGCACATATTTGAGCGGGCAGGTATGGGAAAGTACTACTTCGACCTGATGATTAAGTCTTGCCAGCTGGGCTTCCACCCGGGCTTTGATGGCCGCATCAGGCTGTTCATCGTCAAACCAATGCCATCCGTAATGAAGGCGGAAATATTTATCCACACTGTAGGCGCCTCCGATAACGATACAACTTGCTCCGCCCAGGGTAAAAATTTCCCCGTCCCGGGCAAAGATGAGATTGGGAAATTCGTCTTCGATAAATACTTTCCCTCCGTGCCATTCGGCTTCACGGTAGTCAGGAAGGGTTTGCGGGCGGCGCTCATGGTTGCCGTGCAGACAGAAAAGGGTAATGGGCAGGGCGGAAAGCTGTTTTTTCAAATGCCGGTCCCGCTCATTGGCATAATAGTTGATCCCCGCATCACCTAAGATAATAAGAATGTCATCCGGGGTGGTTCTCCGGTGGTGACAGAATTCAATTACCCGTGTGAAATCACTGTGGGTGTCTCCGGTTATATAGATCATGCCCTTCCCTTTCCCATAAATTTATATGTATGACCTGGGTGGCTGCAAGCCAGCCCCGTCACCTTTAGCTGCTTTGTACTATAAATTCCCCTTCCCTTGTGAGAATCCTTTTAAAAAGTTGGAAAGGCGTGAGGAGTAAGGAGTGAGGCGCTAATTCCAACGCAGGAGCAGTATCATTGTGTGGAGGAAAAGAGGTAAAGGCGAGGGTATACCCACCAGAACCCGCACTGGCACAGAACGCCTGTCAGAGTCAGGTCTCACTACCTTCACCAACAGTAGACCGGGCTTTTCCGGAACACATTGATAAGCTCCTGCCAACGTTGGGCAGTTGGAAAGTGGAAAGGATAAGAGGAGATATTAGTTTATGGAACCTTCGGTAATGTGAGGACTCACAAAAACATGTAGAACCGTTGTGAAGTATTCTTCAAAACGGCTCTATCATAAAGGGAGTGATAGGGGAATGGGGGGGAATTTATTTAATTTAATGGCACCAGATATCAAAAATCATTAACAAAAATTGTGGTTCGATAAAAGCTGCGACTCTGTTAAGATCCGAATTTTAAAAGGCTGGTNNAATCCGGTGCCATGAAATTTTTGACTTAAGCATTCTCTTTTTGATTATGTCTATTAAATATGCAATTGCCGTGCCATACTCAGCTGCCGTGGATAAAATTCGGCGGAAATTTTCTAAGGTTGAAAGCTGGTTAGTTGGACGCCTGCGGCTTACAAAGTCTGTTGGCTAGTTTGAAATTTGGAAAGGAGCACAAGAGAACCGGTCCTTGTCTGCTCTTTTCGCGGAAAAAGTTTATAAAAAACTGCAAGGCAAATCATACATTGTATGGAAATCCAGACAGGTTTTACACACTGAATTCCGCTCCTGGTTATGAGGTTCTTAAATTGAAGGGTTTATCAATGATGACGAAAGTTGCTGTGCCAATTGCCACCAAATTATCTTCCTCATCCCTGATCTCGCCCTGGCCCACCAGTATTCTTCTGCCCATTTGAATGACCCGGCCCTGTCCCTTAAGGATCCCTTTACTGACCGGCCGCAGATAATTTAATTTCATTTCTACCGTGGTAGCGCCCTTACTGGGACCCAGTTGCTGATTTAAAGCTATGGCGATGCATGAATCCATCAAAGCGGCAATGACTCCGCCATGAACATTGCCGTAAACTTGCAATAATTCATCGGTAACTTTTAAAACTGCCAGTATTTCACCGTCCGGTGCGGTTTCTGTTGTCATATTCACAAGTTTCCAATACGGCCCGGATTCCAAGTCCGCAATACGAACCATCGTTCATCCACTCCATTCTCCTGGTTGAAACCATTAAATTCAAATATTATTTAAAAACGGAGGTCTTTTTTCTTTAAAGGCAGTTATGGCTTCCTGCACATTTCCGGTGGAAAAGCAGCCAACTTGTGCAAAAGCTTCGAAATTTAATGCGGCATCCAAATCACTCTTTAGACCCTGATAGATTGCTTTTTTAATCAATCGCACCGGTATAACAGGATTCCTGGCAATACGACCGGCAAAATCAAGAGCAAAATCCATTAGTTGTTCAGGCTCGACTACGTGATTCACCAAACCGATCTGCAGCGCTTGCTGAGCATCGATATTCTCGCCGAGCATACACAATTCCATGGCTTTTGCAGTACCAATCAGCTGCGGCATTAAGTAAGTCCCGCCCATACCAGGACTTAAGCTGACTTTAATAAATGCCATTGATAATTTGGTATCAGTGCTGGCTATCCGCATATCACAAGCCATGGCCAGGCACAGGCCTGCTATACTTATCCGGTTCTACTATACGCTGATCTGCATTTACTTCGATATTTGCTGACATTTATTTTCCTCCCTATAAAATATTTTAGACTCACAGTATTCTCCGATTCCTGGTATATCCTGGGGTGCCCCGATCAATTTGCTTTTCCCTCAACAAAATACATAACTCCATTGTTGAATCTAAAAACAATAGGGTTTGACCCAAATTTGGTGTGCTTTTAAGTTTTTTATTTNNATTTATCTACTGGATTTGCTTTGTTTTTCCGTGGTAATCAATCCTTCTTACGCCTTCAGTTGTCTTTTGCCTTTGGTAAATCTGAGAGTCTATCTTTTTTTATTTATTAATTCGATTATTTTGGGGACTACTGCTTTTTTAAGCAAAAAGTAAGAAGCAAAATATATAAATAGTACAATTCCAACGTCCAATATCTTGAAGTCAGCCATCGCCTGCCCTCCTCCCAACGGGAATGTTTATGGGAATTACTCTACCCTCCTTCAGTAATATTCTTAAGCTAGCGCCACAGATAATAACTGCATTTGTTGCAATTATTATGCCAATATGTTTATCCTTAAAATCACATTGGATCGATTCCACGTACAATCTTTCACAAGCCAAGCAAAGAGGCCACCTGAAACATGGATTACACACAATAATAAATCACATAATTCAGAATATATCTCATGCTAAGTTCAGGAGTTGTATCGATATTATATCGATCAGAGGGGACAAGCGTATCATGATAAAACATTGTAAGGAAATAACTACAGTTGTATGTTTCACCGTACATTTATGCAATAACTTATTCATTTGCATCAATCGGCGATGGCCTTGCGCTTCGATCAGCGCGTTGGCCACAATAGCAGCCGTGCAGAAATTGACCTTCATGCCATTCAAACAGGCACTCCCTGGAATTAACTATAGATAATTACTGGCATTGTTTTTGCAATATTTGATCTTTTTCACATGAATTGGATATGAAGAACCTATGACAAAGGAGACTAAAATACCAATGAATTCACTATATGCTTTAGCTTCCCTGGCTTTTGTTTTATCAGTATTAACCCTAATTTAATCAGGCAGGTATAAATATGAATGAATCAAAACTATGGACCAGGGATTTCTTGCTTGATACCATGATAAATTTTACCCTTTACTTTGCTCATTTTCTGCCGTTGGTCACCATTGCAGTATATGCAGCAGATCATTTTCAAGCCTCAGCAAGCGAAGCAGGACTTGCCAGCGGGATCTATATAATAGGCGGGCTTATTGCCCGAACCTTAACCGGAAGAGTAATAGACCGCATAGGGCGAAAAAAGACTCTTTACTTTGGATTGTGTTTTTTCCTGATGACA
Organism: Syntrophomonas sp. UBA1368; assembly: GCA_002305965.1. Classification (GTDB taxonomy): domain Bacteria; phylum Bacillota; class Syntrophomonadia; order Syntrophomonadales; family Syntrophomonadaceae; genus UBA1368. The sequence continues at coordinate 7,182 of DBRM01000058.1, read as the reverse complement.
ACCTTGCTTTATTTTTGTGCGAAAAACAGTCTTATGTTACTTTTTCTTGTTCGTTTTTTGCACGGAGTAGGCTGGGGAATTTCGGCAACAGCAACAGCAACGATCATTGCTAATATAATTCCAATAAAGAGGCTTGGGGAAGGAACCGGTTATTATGCTTTAAGCGTTACCGTAGCCTCAGCAATCGGTCCTTTGACTGCCATGTTGGTTATTGAACGGGCAAGCTTCGATATGATGATAAATTTGACCCTCGTATTAGCGATTATCAATTTAATTACTGCGTTTCTTTTGAAAGTTCCTGAAGCAGAGCTGACGAAAAATCATTTAGATGAGATGAAGGGATGGAAACTGGATAATTTCTTTGAAGCCAAAGCTGTTCCAATATCGATCGTGGCTATCTTTATGGGTATAGGCGTAGCAAGTGTGGTACAATTTCTTTCTTCTTACGTAAGAGCCATCGATTTGGCAGATGCCGGCAGTTTCTTTTTTTTGGTTTATGCCATGGCCATGTTGATTTCCAGACCATTTACCGGCCGCTGGTTCGATAGCAAAGGTGAAAACTTTGTAATCTACCCTTCCTTTTTATTGTTTGCTTTGGGACTGATTATTCTTAGCCTGGCTAACCAGGGGGCTATCCTTTTTTTGGCTGCAATTTTAACAGGTGTTGGATTTGGTACCTTCGCCTCCAGTGCTCAGGCTTTATCTGTTAAACTTTCACCACGACATCGTACCGGTTTAGCCACATCGACTTATTTTAGCTTATTGGATATTGGTGCAGGNNGCAGGAATAGGCCCGGTCTTTTTAGGATTATTAATACCAGTAACAGGTTTTCGCGGCCTATATGTAAGTGTCGCTGTTATTGTTTTGTTTTGTATCGTTTTGTATTATTTTCTGCATGGAAGAAAGGTAAGAGAAGAATAAATCAAGAAAGGCCGTCTCAGGATATTGAGATGGCCTTTTTTAATTTATGAGCAGTTACTCGATAACTAATAATACCTGATCTTCTTCGACTCTGTCGCCAACTTTGACCAGTATCTGTTTGACTGTTCCGTCTTCACCGAAAATGGGGTTTTCCATTTTCATGGCTTCGATGATTATTAATTCGTCATCTTCGGTTACCTGCTGGCCAACCTCAACATTGATCGCCAGTATCTTCCCTGCTAAAGGACTTTCCAAATTTGCCATTTCACATTTCCTCCTGTTTTCTATTATTAATATTATTCAGATATGTAACTGATCATATACTAACTGAAAGTGCTTTGTCATCTCACCTCCCGCCATCTTCTGAAAACTATTTTTTATAAATGCAATAAACATGCCAATATTGTTATAGAACGATTTTAAAATCAAATTACATCAGTAACGTAAAACCACGGCTCTTTTTTGGTCAGACAATTCTTTTTGTGCTGAATGTTTGAAATAATCCAGCCGCAGACAATTGTGTACGGTTACCCACACAATATGTATGGGATTCAAACATTCGAAAGGCAATATTGTTTATAACCTGCTTCATACTATTATGGCATACGATAAAATACATAATTCTTTCTATTCGTTACAGGCTTCAATATGAAGCTTCCTCCCTGTTAGCCCAAAACTCCGAATTTCATCTTTTGGCATGTAAATTGCATTGATACTTAAGCAATCTATAGCACGCTTATCGCTTTTTAAAAGCAACACGCTTTGATTGTATTTACCGTTTAAACATGCAATCAGAAGATCAGGCTGAGGGAGGAAAGATGATGTTTACGCCAACACAATTGGCAATAGGTGCTATTATATTAGTTCTTATCGCTATCGTTTTTGTAATCATGATCAGAAAAGAATTGCAGTAAACATAATGGGCTGAGAAGATGGCAAGTTTACTAAGGAAGGAGTATTAATATCATGGGAGATTTAATTGTTGCACTGGAAATCTACGGAATGGGCATTATCATAGCGTTTTTGGTGGCGGTTATGATTAAAGTTCTCTTATTCTGTATTAGATATTTTGAACGTGATAATAACTCTGAAAAAGCATAATTAATAAAATGCAAATTGGAAGGAGAGGCTAGTACATTGGATTTATTAAATGTGTTTCAGGGAATAGGTACATTATTTGTCCAGGACCCAAACATTGTCATAGGAAGACTCGCGCTGACATTAGTAGGGATCGTCCTGGTTTATCTGGGGGCAAAAGGTACTTTGGAGCCCCTGGTCATGATCCCGATGGGATTCGGTATGGTGGCGGCCAATGCCGGCATGCTGTTTCTGGATGCCAACCAGGTAGGCAATCTTATCGTATCCCCTTTAGTTAGTGAAACTACGGCTTTGGTAAATATTCTGCAGATTAATTTCCTGCAGCCTATATATAATCTTGCCTTCAGCAATAATTTGATCGCCTGCATTGTATTTATGGGGGTCGGGATACTGTGCGATGTGGGCTATGTTATGGCGTATCCTTTTACCAGTATGCTGATCGCGCTGTGTGCGGAATTGGGTACCATATTAACCTTCCCCATTGCTACCAATCTTTTTGGACTTCCTGCCAGCCAGGCAGCCGCCGCTTCTATCGTTGGTACTGCCGATGGTCCCATGGTGCTGTTTTCAGCCATGATATTGGCACCGGAAATTTTTGTTTCGATAACTGTTATGGCTTATCTGTATTTGAGCCTGTGCTATGCGGGTTATCCTTATCTGATCAGGCTGTTAATTCCCAAACAATACCGGGGCTTAAAGGTTAAAACCACTGTTAAACATAATATTACCTCGAAGGAAAAAATGATTTTTTCTATCGTGGTCTGTACGGTGCTATGTTGGCTATTACCGATGGCAGCGCCGCTGTTACTGAGCTTCTTCCTGGGAGTGGCTATCAGAGAATCAGGAGTAACTTCTTATATTAATATGATCGAGTCAACTTTCCTGTATGCGGCCACCTTCTTCTTAGGTTTAATGCTGGGTGTCCTGTGTGATGCCAATACGATTTTAAACCCGACCGTTCTGCCGCTGCTGATCCTGGGTTTTATTTCCCTGGCGCTCTCTGGAATAGGCGGCATAGGCGGCGGGTATCTGGTCTATTTTATAAACCACCGCAAATTCAACCCGACGATTGGTATTGCCGGTGTTTCTTGTGTGCCCAGCACCGCTAAAATTGCCCAACATGAAGCAGCAATGGTTAATAAAAGAGTATTAATTTTACAGTTTGCCATGGGCGCCTGTGTATGCGGGGTTATAACCTCGGCTATTCTTACCGGTCTTTATGTAGCCGTTATACCCATGCTATAATAATTAATAGTTGTATTATTCAGCCCCCAAAAGCTCTCTTAATTAAAAAGGGCAGCTTTTGGGGTATTTCTGTAAGAAACATAAACTGATAAAGAAATACAAAGGAGAGAGTAATAGTGGTTATAACAGGACTAATCATAGTATTGCTGCTGGTACTGGCGGTGCCCTTTATCAGTAAAACAGTTGAAGAAAATCTTGAACCTTTCCTTTTTATTATGGGTATAGCGGCAGCCTTTATATCAGGCGCCATGAATATGGAATTGCTCATAAGTGCATTGAAGCACCCGATCATGATAGCTTCCGCTGTTTTCATTGCCGGAGCACTTTTTTATCTTCTAAAGGATCCGTTTAATAGGTTTATGGAAATTGTATTTGCGAAAGTACCTATCCCTGTAGTAGTTTTTCTGGTAATTGCTTTTCTTGGCCTCCTTTCAAGTGTTATCACTGCAATCATTGCCTCCATTATCCTGGTGGAAATCATTTTTGCTCTGCCCCTCGAGCGGAAGCATAAGATCGTTATCGTTGTTATAGCTTGTTTTTCCATTGGTCTGGGTGCAGCATTGACTCCGCTGGGTGAACCATTGGCAACCATAGCTATAGCCAAACTGGGT
>DBRM01000058.1:0-3253 GCA_002305965.1 Syntrophomonas sp. UBA1368 | reverse complement strand
GAAGAAATAGAACAGGAAACCTGGAAAGGAATTACCGTAAGAGCAATTAAAATCTATTTGTTCGTAATGGCTTTGACTTTCCTGGGAGAAGGTTTCAAACCCCTTATTGATGCATATGTACTGAATTTGGATTATCGCTTGTTATACTGGATCAATACGGTATCAGCAATTTTGGATAATGCCACATTGACTGCAGCTGAAATAAGTCCAGCAATGAGTGTGATGCAAATAGAAGCAATTTTAATGGGACTGCTGATCGCAGGAGGCATGCTGATCCCTGGTAATATACCGAATATCGTATCTGCTTCCAAGCTTAGAATAACAAGTACCGAGTGGGCTAAAATAGGTGTTCCTTTTGGAGCAGTGATTATGCTGATTTTCTTCGTTATTTTATTCTAAGTATTTTTTGATTGGAGTTCCCTATGACAATTCAAAACGATGTCAACGGATATCTAAAACCAGGTTTCTATATCGATTCCGATTCTCCGGAAGTGATCGAATTCGTACGTAATATACTACAGAAGGTGAAAAGTAAGGGAGACCTTGCCCGGGAAGCAGCTGAGGATAAATAAACGGTAAGGTGGACGGAAATATGAACGGGTTGAGGCTGGCTGAAGAGTATTTTTTCCAGCATGGATTGCCGATGCTGGATACAAAATTTGGCGCATATAAATACCGGATTGCGGCAGGATTGTCAGGAGAAGGCTCTGAATGTTACGGATTCGATGATGAACTTTCCAGAGATCATGATTGGGGTGCGGCTTTTTGTCTATGGCTGGAACCTGAAGATTACAAGGCCATCGGGCAGGAGCTGCAAAAAGCTTATGATGAGCTTCCTCAGTCCTTCATGGGCTTTCCCAAAAGAATCGAGAATCCCATGGTCAGTGGGCGTATCGGTGTTTTCAGTACCCCTGCCTTTTTTCGGCGGCTGATTGGACTGGATCACGTACCGGCAACCCTGGAAGAATGGAAGATGATACCCGAATATCAACTGGCAGCTGCCACCAATGGGAAGGTTTTCTACGACCCGTCAGGTGAATTCACCAGTTTTCGCCAGGGGCTGAAAACCTACTATCCTGAAGATATTCGTTTAAAGAAAATTGCCGCCCGATGTATGACCATGGCACAGGCGGGACAGTACAATGCCGGCCGCTGTTTATATCACGGAGAGATGTTAACGGCACGCCATGCATTATCAATGTTCATAGAGTCCTCTATCTCCATGGTCTTTCTTTTAAATAAAGAATTTATGCCTTTCTATAAGTGGATGCACCGGGCAATGAAACCGCTTCCCATATTGGGCGGGAAGCTTTTTGATATGTTGGAGAAGCTTTCAGGGATCGCCTGCCTGAGCGACAATGCTATGGTCAGCAGCGCTTTACGTATGGTTGAGGAGATCTCCGCTTTGGTCATTGAAGAATTGAAGCGCCAGAACCTTTCCGACTCGAAAAGCGATTTTCTCTTTGACCACGGGCCGGTTGTGCAGATGAAAATCAAGACGGATTGGCTGAGAAGAATGGACGTAATGAGAGATTAAGCCTTACATTAAAATAATTTTTTTAATGGAGATGCGATGGTGAGTTTGGATTTAAAGACGGTTTTTAAACAGCTTAATGAGGCTTATGCCCAGTGCAGCCCGGAAGAATTGGATGACAGAATTCATGAAATCATTCATCATGCGTTGCTTCAATACAATAAAACGGACATACGCAGAGCCTCAGTATTAAATGAGCTGGGCGGATATTATCGGCACCTCTTCCGGATTGAAGAATCGGAGAAGGCTTTTTTGGAAGCAAATGAGATTTTCAAGCTGTTAAAGGTTGAAAACAGCCCGGATTATGCTACCAGTATCAATAATCTGGCCGGACTTTATCGAATATCCGGGGAATACGAAAAGGCTGAAAAATTGTTTTTACAGGCAATCCAAATATACAAAAACACCGTCACCGAGGAACATTATTTATACCCCACCGCTTTAAGCAATTTCGCCCTTCTTTATCAGGATATGAAGCGTTATGAGGAGGCGGCCGAACTTTTAACCCATGCCTGCGATTATTTCAAGAAAAAGCCGGACCTGAAGTCGCAGGCGGCATATGCGACAACCGCAGCCAATCTGGCAACTGTTTATATTAAAATGAAGCGGTTTAATGAAGCGGAAGCACTGTTGCTGGATTCATTAAATGCATATGAAAAGACCTTGGGCGGGGATGCAGAAAAATACGGAGATGCATTAAATAACCTTGGTTCTGTGTATTATGAAACCGGGAGATATCTGGAAGCAAAAGAAATGTACGGGAAAGCCCTGAAAATTTGCCGAAACCGGTTAGGCTTTGATAATCCCAAGACCGTTGCCTTTGAAAATAACTTAAAAATGACAGAAAAGAAAATAGCCCCTGATAATTAGTGCTGCGATATTCAGTAAAAGCGGCTTTAATATGATTCAACTGTTTTTGGCGCAGAACCTGAATTTAATAATTACCCACAAAATTGAGAGGATAGATGCAAATGAACGATGATCTAATCGAAAAAATAATTGCAGCAGAATGGAAACAATTTCAAAAGGTCAATAATGAAGGCGGCAGAGCCTGGTGTCAGGATAACTGGCAGCAGTTTTATATTATGCGGAAAAGTCAGTTTATGTGCTGGCCGCAAGAGATCCTGGAGAGTTATTATGATGATTTGTTAACAGCTGAAAAAAACAACCGGAATCTGCCTTTTGAAAAGTATGCCTGGATGATGGAAAGCACTGCTCCGGAGCAGTTTGAAGGGCTGCGGCATGTATTGCCCGCGATTTCAGAAGTGCGGAGACAGCGAGTAGATCGGGCAGCAGCCATACAGGCAAAATGGGGCGAAGAATTTGCCCGTGAAAATCCTCAAATGGCCAGCTATGGACGGGTGATATATACAAGTGATGATACTCCATGGGCTACATCGATTGAAACCTATTCCAGAGGAGAACTGCTGAGTTATTCCGAAAAAACAGAGCAGCTGGTTTCAAATTTCATCTTTGCCAATGAGGAAAAGGGGGTTAATCTGGCTAAAATCATCAGGGAAAACATAATCAAGCTTTTTAACAATAAAAGCGGGCCTCTTTCGTAAATCCAATAATCAACTCTTGAGAGTAAAATTTACTCTTGACCTTTTCGTGAAAGGTCCTGGCATTCTATAAAATATGCAGGAAAAAACAGCTTAATGAAGCAGCTCTGCTCCTCACGGAAACCCTCTTCAAGTAAAAAATGGGTGAACATCCATA
>DBRM01000075.1 GCA_002305965.1 Syntrophomonas sp. UBA1368 | reverse complement strand
AACCGTCCCCATGTCTAAATTCAAGCCATTTCTTCCCCTCTCAAACACAAAAACTGCTCCCTGGCAGTTCTCCTGGTGTAATGATTTGAGTCGAACGATCATACTGTGAAAAGGCTACATTATTACCATATATTCTCTCTCCTTCCCAAATATCCTTTTTATTCAGAATAAAATAGACAAGTGTACGAAATAATTTTGATAAAAAGCGTAACTTTTCACCCCCTGCTCCGTATCATTAAAAAGCTTGTAAGAAACAGCCAATCGGATATTTTTATCAGTGGTAAAAGGAGTATATATGAAAGAAATACGCATGATCAGCTTGATGGCACTCGCTCTTTCTATAATGTTTTTCCAAATCGATACTGCATGGGCAGATACCAGGCAGCCATCCTTCAAAATTATCGGCTACTATTCCGGCAGTCTGTTTGACGAACCAGTGGATAAACTGCAGACTGATAAACTTACCCACGTGATTTATGCCTTCCTGATCCCGCGGGAAGACGGCACGCTGATTGACCTGGAAAAGCCGGAACAGCTGAAACAGCTGGTGGACAAAGCGCATCGTGACGGGGCCAGGGTTTTTATCGCCATAGGAGGCTGGTCCTATCAGAATAAGCCTTTACAGCCGGTATTTGAAGCAGTGGCCGCTTCCGATGATACCAGAAAATTGCTGATCGAAAACATCTGCAAATTTGTGACCGCAAACGATCTGGATGGGGCGGAGCTGGACTGGGAGCATCCCAATGCCGATTCCATTGGTAATTATGAAAAACTGGTCGTGGAGCTGAAGGCTGCCCTTGACTATGAGAACAAGGAACTCACTGCGGCTCTTAACGGCGCCTGGTCAAAAAACGAAGGTCCGGAAGTTTCAAAACTCATGACCGACCGTTGCCTTAATTGCTTCAGTTTTATCAATGTCATGGCCTACGACATGAATAACGAGGCTCACAGTCCACTTTGGTTTGCGGATACCTCCGTCGACTACTGGCTGAACCGTGGAGTCCCTGCGGAAAAGATCGTTCTGGGCATGCCACTTTACGCCAGGCCCAGCTGGCTGCAATACCGGCAGCTGGCCGCCCTCGACCCGGATTATGTTTATACTGATCACGCAGCCACAACACCGCTGGCCTCTCACTATAACGGCATCAACACCCTGCGGGAGAAAACCGTGATCGCCTTAAGCAAAGCCGGCGGAGTCATGCTTTTTGATGTGAATGAGGACACTGGCGATGAAACCAGTATCGTTTCTATGATACATAATATAAAAACCAGAACCGGGGATCTAACACCTGAAGATATGAAAAAATATGTTACAGTCGTGCTTAATGACCGCGAACTTCCCTTTCTCCCGGAGGAAGGAATGGGCGTTCCCTTTATCGATGAAAACAGCCGGACCCTGATCCCACTACGGAAACCGCTGGAAGCCATCGGAGCTCAAGTAAGCTATGATGAGAAGAAGCGCGTGGTTGTGGCCGAAAAGGACGGGGTCACGGTAGAGGCAGCCATAGATGAAAACGTGATTTATGTAAATGGGAACCCTGTGGCAATGGATACCATGGCAATTATTAAAGATGGCCGCACCTATATCCCGCTGCGTCAGGTATTCGAAGCTTTCGGCTGCAAAATAGAATGGCACGGCAGCAGCAGGACCGTGTTAATAGCAGGGTATCCCCTTGTCACATCCTTAGATAGTATTTATCATTGTCAAATATCACCTGGTCCAATTCGATCAGGTGTTCCAGATGTTTGAGGATCATCATGCATTCATAAAGGTTAAAAACCCTCTCAGGCTGAGGGAGTTTCTGGTAGATGGGCAGGTATGCGGCGAGTTCTGGTATAGTATGCTTCCCCTTAGCTAAAAGGCTGGTGATCTCCTGCTCCCTGAACAGGATGATATCCCGGTAAGCATCCAGCCGGGCACTGATATTTTTGGTGACCAGACCGGGCCCGTGGCCGGTAATGATGGCTTCTGGCTGCAGCTTTTTCAGCCTTTCTATCGAGGCCAGAAAATCGCCGATACTGGAATGGATGTTGCCATACCAGGGGAAAGTGCCCAGATCAATGTCGCCGGTAAATACAAATCCGTATTCAGGCAGGAAAAAAGCGCAATGGCCGGAACAATGGCCCGGTGTGTGCAAGGTCTGCAGCTGGATCGTACCACAGTTTATTATAGTGCCTTCTTCGATGGATTCATCCGGCACCCGGGTCCGATAGCCAATGGCATTCAGATAAACGGACCGCACCAGGTCGTCTCTAAACAGATCGAAGCCAAATTCATGCAGGTAAATTTCCCCGCAGGATGCCAGTCCGTGGTCATCTTTATGCATATATACCCTGGCCTCAGGATAGTCGGGATTTAACAAACAATGATCCTGGTGACCGTGGGTATTTACGATCATGTCAATGCGCTTGCCTTCCAGATAGCGTTTGCCGGTCTCATAAGGGCTCGAATCGATGAGACAAGTCAGCTCGTCTTCAATCAGCAGACAGTGACAAAACGGATACTTGAACTGGGGCGCCTGCATGAGTTTTATCTTTTTAGTGATCGTTTGCATATTTACCTCG
>DBRM01000016.1 GCA_002305965.1 Syntrophomonas sp. UBA1368 | reverse complement strand
GAATTATCGATTATTTTCGAGGGGTTCTCCCGTTTGAGGCAGAGCGGTTTTTATTCTTATCCCTGTCCCAATCTGACCCCGGAAAAGACCATATCTATCGCCCGCAAGTTCAGGGTACAGAAGAAGATCGATCTGATGATCATCGACTACATTGGCCGTATGGATAAAATCGACCCCCGTTTGCAGGAATGGCAGATGCTGGAGCAGATCGTAAAAACCCAGAAGATGCTGGCGCAAAATTTGAATATTGCCGTCATGTGTCTGGTACAGTTAAATCCGGACGGGACATTGCAGGGGGCGAAACGTATGAAAAATGAAGCGGATCTGCTCCTGAAACTTATGCCTATTCCCAAAGAAGAACTGGATGATAATGATGATTTGAAAGGCTGCATAAATCCCAATTATTATATTGTGGTGGAAAAAAACCGTGACGGCAGAAGCGGGATCCGCCTGCCCATTACCTTTGATTTGCAGAAACAAACCATGAAGGATGCGGAAAGGAAATAATAAATGGCCAGAGACAAAAATCTGGAGCGTATTTATCATCAGACCGCCAACCTTATCTATGATCTTTGTTACCGGCATCGAATCAGCGAAGAAGAAAAATTATTTCTGCTGAATCTGCTGGAAATGAAGATCTATAATAAAGAGAAACCGCAGATGCTGGAAGTATTGAAACGATGGATGAACAGTTTTAATGATTCCGAGCTTGATCAGATAATTAAAGCTACTTTGCTGGCGGCAGACTGGTCGAAGGAACAGTCTGTTTTATTTAATACCCAATTGATCACCGACTTGCTGGACAGCAGGGAAGAAATGGAGATCGAGGGGGAGAGTACAGGAGGTGGAGAGATTTGAATGATATCTGGTTCTACGAAAATCATACCCCGGGTTACGAGGTAAGGTGGAAGATAACCGATATTCTTCATGACGAAAAAAGTGATTTTCAGCAGATTACAATAATGGAAACCCTGGAACTGGGAAGAATTATGGTATTGGATGGGGCTTTGCAGGTCAGTGAAAAGGACGAATTTATTTACCATGAAATGATCGTACATGTTCCGCTTTCCATTCATCCCCGGCCTCAGGATGTATTGATCATTGGCGGTGGTGACGGCGGGACCCTGCGGGAAGTATTAAAGTACGAGACGGTAAAAGCAATTGACATGCTGGAGATCGACCGGCGGGTAACAGAGCTTTCCAAAGAGTATTTTCCCGCTTTGGCCAGTGGATTTGCCGATCCGCGCGCCCGGGTCACCTTTGATGACGGAGTAAAATATATGGCGGAAAGCAGTCGGTTATATGACGTTATCATTGTTGATTCTTCTGACCCGGTAGGCCCCGCTGTCCAGTTATTCAGCCGGGAATTCTATCAGAATTGTTTTGCCAGACTGAAAGAAGACGGGATTTTGGTGGTACAATCAGAATCGCCATTTTTTTATCCGGAAACCTTTGTCAGCACCTATAAAAGTATTGCCGGAATCTTTCCCGGGGCTTATCCTTATCTGACGGCCATGCCCGGTTATATCAGCGGGCCCTGGTCATTTACCCTGGGCTCAAAAAAATATGACCCATTGGCATTGGCTGGTGACAGGGAAGCAGTGAAGGGTTTAAAATATTACAATGGAAAAGTCCATCAGGCAGCCTTTGTTTTGCCACAGTATATAAGCGACATGCTGGGGCAGTGATTTGAATTACAGGAGCAAATAATATGAATAACTTTATAAAAAACAAAGCCCGACGGGAAATATTTGACCTTAAGGCTTACGTCCCCGGCAGACCAATCGAAGAAGTACAGCGGGAATTGGGACTGTCGGATATTATCAAGATGGCTTCCAATGAAAACGCGCTGGGACCTTCCCCCATGGCCATTGAAGCTCTCAAAGCCAATCTGGTCGGTGTACATTTTTATCCGGACGGGAATTGTTTTTACCTGAAAGAAAGATTATCTGCTTTATACGGTATCGATGCCTCCTGCCTTTTGATCGGAAATGGCTCTGATGAAATGCTGAGGCTCATTGCCGAGACATTTATCAATTCCGGTGATGAGGTGATTTTGGCCCAAAATACTTTTTCCGAATATGAATTTACCTCTACAGTCATGGGAGCCAAATGTATCAAGGTAAAGCTTAAGGATTATCGTCATGATCTTGAGGCTATGCTTAAGGCAGTGAGTGAAAAGACCAAGATCATTTATATTTGTAACCCCAACAATCCAACCGGGACCATTGTACAAGGTTCGGAGATCGAAGCTTTTATGCAGCAGATTCCCCGGGATGTCCTGGTGATCTTTGATGAAGCTTATAGTGAATATTCTGATCAGGATACATTTAAAAGCGGGCTTGAATATGTTAAACAAATGAGAAATGTCATTGTGTTAAAAACCTTTTCCAAAATCTATGGTCTGGCTGGGTTAAGAATAGGATACGGTCTTACCACAGAGGAAATAGCTGATGCAGTCAAAAGAGTGTCTGAACCGTTTAATGTCAACTCACTAGGGCAGATTGCTGCCCTGGCGGCCCTGGATGATCACCGGCATGTAGAAAACAGCCTGCAGATGAATAGCCGGGGCAGGGATTATTTTTATGATGCTTTGTCGGAAATGGGACTTCAATACGTTCCTACACAAAGCAACTTTATTTTGATCGATGTTAAGCAGGACTGTCAGGAAGTGTCAAAACGCATGCAGCTAAACGGTGTTATCATCAGGCCTTGTGCTTCATTTGGCTACCATACTCATATACGGGTCACTATAGGGACTGAAGAGCAAAACCGCAGATTTATCGCTGCATTAAAGAAGGTTTTGCGGGGAGACATATGATCGAGGATACAAAAGGCAATGCTTCGGGAATGATAATGGATACTCATTACAAGGATCCACATACAGGCGAAAGACTGCTGCAGTCGCTGCAGCAGATTTGCGTGGGCACATCAACACCGCCTTTGTTTATCTGTATCGGTTCTGACCGGCATATATTGGATTGCTTTGGCCCCCTGATCGGCACCATGGTAAAGCAGGAAAACCAGCAAATTATAATTTACGGCCATCTGGAAGAGCCTTTGCACGCCCAAAATATCAGTAAGGAAATTGAGATCATAACCAGCCGGCACCCGGACAGCCTGCAGATTGCTATTGATGCTTCAGTAGGAAGCACCTGTGATGTAGGTAATATAAAAGTACGTCAAGGGCCGATCATCCCGGGAAAAGCGCTGGCGAAAAAACTGCCGCCCATCGGAGATTATGCCATTACCGGAGTATTAGGCAGCCATCAGGAACGCAGCACAATGACCGGCAGCAATCAGGGCAGTCTGGCTGCGGTTTATCCCATGGCAAAAATCATTGCTGAAGCCATCTGTACCTTTCACCGGCAAGCCAAGGACTAGTTTCCAATTCATGCTGTTTACAGCTGAAAAATAGATATGCTATGATTTTGTAGAATGATCAGAATACAAGTTATGAGCAGATGCTTATGCTTAATGGACAGGCTTGATTCTCTTTACGAGAATTATTTATATTTTTAAACCAAACTTGCGTAAGGGGTAAGGAGGATATAATGAAAAAACTATTGATCGGTAATGAAGCAATTGCCCGGGGAGCCTATGAGGCCGGGGCAACAGTTGCAACTGCATATCCGGGAACACCCAGCACCGAGATCGTTAACAGTTTTGCACAATTTGAAGATGTTTATGCCGAGTGGTCGCCCAATGAAAAAGTAGCCCTGGAGGTGGGGGCTGGTGCTTCCATCGCCGGAGCCCGTACTCTGGTAGCCATGAAACATGTGGGTGTTAATGTGGCTGCTGACCCGCTTTATTCTTTTTCCTACACCGGTGTGAACGGAGGACTGGTAATCGTTTCAGCCGATGACCCGGGACTGCATTCCTCGCAGAATGAACAGGACAACCGGGGTTACGGCAGGTTTGCCAAAATGCCGGTGATCGAGCCATCCGACAGCCAGGAAGCTCTGGATTATACAAAACTGGCTTTCGATATAAGCGAGCAGTTCGATACCATGGTTATGCTGAGGATTACCATGCGGCTGGCTCATTCCCAGACCATGGTGGAGACCGGTGAGAGGCAGGAAGTACCCTTAAAACCATATAAAAAGAATCCACAGAAGTATGTGATGCTGCCGGGCTTTGCCAAAGGCCGCCACGTGGAAGTGGAGAAAAGCATGCTTGAGCTGCAGGAATATGCAGAATCGACTGCTTTAAACCGTATGGAGATGGATGATACAAGCCTTGGCATCATAACCAGCGGGGTGCCTTATCAATATGTGAAAGAAGCTTTCCCTCATGCGTCAATTTTAAAACTGGGACTGGTAAACCCGCTGCCCAAAGAGCTTATCAAAACCTTTGCCGCACAAGTTGACAAACTGGTGGTTGTGGAAGAGCTGGAACCGGTAATTGAGGAACAGGTAAGATCCTGGGGTATTGAAGTTAGCGGCAAAGAACAGTTAACTTTACTGGGTGAATACAGTGCTGAGTATTTGGCCCAAAAACTGACCGGCTCTCCTGCACCGCAGAGCTTTGGGATAGAACAGGAAGTACCGGCCCGTCCGCCTTTGCTGTGTGCCGGATGCCCGCACCGGGGAGTATTCCATTTGTTGCGAAAGATGCGTCTGGTTGTAGCAGGTGATATAGGCTGCTATACACTGGGGGCAATCAGTCCTCTGGAAGGGATGGATACCTGCATTTGCATGGGGGCCAGTATCGGTACTGCATTAGGCATGGAAAAAGCCCGCGGAACAGAATTTGCCGCCAAAACAGTAGCCGTCATCGGGGATTCCACCTTCGTTCATTCAGGTATCACCGGCTTGATCGATGTAGTTTATAATGGCGGGACCTCAACGATAATGATATTGGACAATGATACCACTGCCATGACCGGGCACCAGGATCACCCGGCTACGGGACTTACCATCAGGAAACAGCCGGCTCCCAAATTGGATATCGAAGCCCTGGTGAAAGCCATTGGAGTAAAGAATGTGCGGATCGTTGACCCGCTCAAACTAGATGAACTTGAGGCAGCGCTGAAGGAAGAGCTGGCAAGGCGCGAACCTTCAGTGATCATTTGTAAACGCCCTTGTGCATTACTGCCAGAGGTACCTAAGCCCACCTACCGGATCTATGTTGATGATGAGATATGCACCGGTTGTAAAGTATGCATCCGTTTAGGCTGTACAGGAGTCTCATTCCGTGATGAAGAGAAAAAAGCACAGATCAATCCTGGTTGTGTTGCTTGCGGGCTGTGTGAACAGGTGTGTAAATTTGATGCGATAAAACAGGCGGAGGTGTAGAAGGATGCAGGACAAGATAACGAATATTTTAATAGTTGGAGTCGGCGGGCAGGGCACCTTGCTTACCAGTCGCATCATTGCACAGGTAGCTGTACAGATGGGAAATGACGTAAAAGTTTCGGAGATCCATGGTATGGCGCAAAGGGGCGGAAGTGTCGTTTCTCAGGTCCGGTATGGGGCCAAAGTTTTTTCACCCATCATAAGCAAAGGGGAAGCCGATATCATTCTGGCCTTTGAAAAAATTGAAGCCGCCCGCTGGCTGGATTATTTAAGACCGGACGGGATGGTCATTATAAATACTGAAAGAGTCAATCCGCTGCCGGTCATGAGCGGTAAAATGAAATACCCTGATGATATCCATGAGAAAGTAGCCGCTCTAATACCGAAAACCACCATCGTTGACGCTACTGACATTGCCGTACGCTGCGGAAATATCAGGGCTGCCAATGTGGTTTTGGTGGGTATGCTTTCCAGCGCCATGGGGATCCCGGCCGAAGAAGTGGAAAAAGCAATTACCGCCATCGTTCCAGCCAAGGCGCTGGAGGTCAACCTCAAGGCCTTCCGGGAAGGATACCAGTTGATGTAAATTGAAATTCAACTGAAAACATGGTTGATTTAAATCGGCCGGGGGAAAAGAAAATTTCTTCCCGGCCAATTATTTTGAGCATTTCAGTTTTATCTAAAAAGGATATGTTGGAGAATCAACTGGTATGCATTTTAAGCTTTTCGCGGACAAACTGGCAAACTTCCTCAAGTGCCAGGGTGGCTTCCGGGAACATGGGTGCCAGAAGCGGAAAACAGTGAAACATACCTTTCCACACCTTAATATTCACTTCAACGCCGGCTTTTTTGGCCCGGGTCGCCAAATAAACAGAATCATCCCTGAGCACTTCATCATTGCCCACCTGAATGATCATTGGCGGCAAACCGGTCAGATCGCCAAATAAAGGTGAAGCATAGGGGTGTTCAGGATCACCATCACCAACATAATATGCCAGGTAGGTTTCCGTGCTTCCCGGCGGTGTGCACGGATCAGCTTTGGCTCTGGTTCTATGTGATTCACCGGACATGGTCATGTCCACACAGGGAGAAAACAAGGCACAGGCAGCGGGCAGGGGAATGTTTTCGTCTTTAAGTTTCAGCAGAGTGCCTACTGCGATTCCGGCACCTGCAGAATCACCTGAAAAAGCTATATTCTCAGGTTTATACCCTTGCTTCAGCATCCATGAATAGATGGCAGCAGAATCATTTACAGCGGCAGGCGCCGGGTTTTCCGGAGCAAGATGGTAATCGAAAACCAGGGCTTTGGCACCCAGGCGTTTCATAAATCCGGCAACGATTGCCCGGTGAGATCTGGCATTACCCATGATAAAACCCCCGCCATGGAAGTAAAGGACCGCTTTATCTTCATCCGCATCGTCAGCAATGACCCATTCGGCATAACACTTATCATAATCAGCTTCAACGAAGTTGATACCTTCAGGCATATCAACGATCCTGGCGGCAGCCTGGTCGGTTTCAAGACGCAATTGTTCGATGGAGCTATTTTTGTCGATCACTTCACGCTTCAGTTTGCCCTTCATCAGATGCCGGTTTCTAAGCATAACATGCATCATTTTCCCTTTAACACTCATCTGCCTGTTTCATCTCCTGTTTCTCTTTGTTCTTCCAGTACTTGCTGCCATCGGGCAGACGGAGCAGCCAGCCGTTATCCACCAGGCCCCTGCGCAGCAGGAAATAATCGCCAAAGGTATGCCAGGTGCTGATGATGGCATTCACTTCCTGTTCACTGTATTCCTTTTCATATTCAAATTTACCGGCTAAGTATTCAAAAACCATCAGTTTGACCAAATGTTTGGCGGGCATTTGTTTTATCTTGCCGGATTCATCCAAAAAACGGTCGATCCCCTGAGCCATGAGATCAACACCTCCTTATTCAGATGCGGAATTAGTGACACAAACATACCACTTAATAAGCAGATTATCAATTCTTGTAATTTAATACTGAATTATCAGAAGAATAATGATAAATTGCTTAACAGCGGTATCATAATGTTGAAGGCGGGCAGTATTGCTGATAAGATGATTATACTAATGGTACCCCATAATACTTCTTAATGGTTTTATAAATTAGATAAGAAAGGAAAATGACAATGTTAAAAGAATATTTTGCTGATCATGAAGGCACCGCTGTATTGTCCACTGCAGATGCACAGGGCAGAGTTAATGCAGCCATCTACAGCAAGCCACATATAATCGGAGAAGATGAAATCGCTATTTTGATGGCAGCGCGGTTGAATCATGCCAATTTACAAGAGAATCCATACGCGGTTTATCTTTTTTTGGAGGATGGACCTGGTTGGAAGGGCAAACGCATTTATCTGAAAAAAAGCAGGGAAGAGCGTAATACAGAACTGGCACGCTCATTAATCCGTAACAAGCACGGACATCCGGAAGCCGTAGATGTCAATCTGGTATATTTTCAGGTGGAAAAAATACTGCCGTTGACCGGCGGTGAAAAATAAACGGTTTATTTTGAAATGAATGATTTCAGGAGTAAACAATGAATTATGTTGTTGATGGGCTCACCCACCGTGGTGAAGGTGTGGTGCGTAAAGACGGCAAAGCTGTATTTATACCATATGCCGTCCCTGGTGAAGAAATTTTAATTGAAATCACCAAAGAGCAAAAGAGTTTTGCCCGCGGACAGATTAAAGAAATGATCAATACGTCTCCTGACCGGGTCGATCCTCCTTGCCAGCACTTTTATCAGTGCGGCGGCTGTGCTTACCAGCATGTAAACTATCAGCGGCAGCTGCTGTTGAAAAAGCAGGTGGTCTCAGATGCACTGCATAGAATTGGCCATCAAAAGATTGAGGTCCAGGATGTCATCGGGATGGAAGATCCCTGGTATTACCGGAATAAAGTGACCTGGCAGGTGGGGGAGCACGAAGGGGAGAAACGGCTGGGCTATTACCAGCTCGACAGCCGCAGACATCTGCCGATCAGTGACTGTTTGATCATAGCTCCGGAGATCAAAAAATTCAGTCAGTTTTTGGACTGCTACCTGGATGTTGCCGGCATAAATCGAGGACAGCAGGTTATGATCCGCCAGGATTCCAATGGGAAGCTCTTTCTCATCGCGGAAGGACCAGTGGATAAGGCAGGGCTGGAAAGCCTGGTGAAAGGTTATCCGGGTCTGGAATCCCTTTTCATTTATGAGGATAATAAACTTGACCATGTCTTTGGCAGTGACAAACTGGAATTTGTGATAGGGGAAAGACATTATCTCGTATCACCCCTGGCATTTTTTCAGGTTAATAATCAGCAGACTAATAAGCTATATGAAGAAGTAAAGAAAGCGATGGCTAATCAACCTGGAAAAAGCATTCTTGATGCCTACTGTGGTACCGGCAGTATTGCCATCTATACAGCAGATGAAAATGACACTGTCGTTGGCGTCGATGAATTTGGCCCCAGTATCGAAGATGCCCGTGTAAATGCTTCACTTAATCATATATTAAACTATGAATTTATCGCCGGCGCCTGCGAAAAAGTGCTGCCCGATTTGAAGCAGGATTTCGATATCATCATATTGGATCCGCCCCGGGCAGGATGCCATCAAGACCTGCTTAACACCATCATCGAACAAAATATTCCGCAGATCATCTACGTTTCCTGCAATCCCGCCACACTTGCCAGAGATGTAAAAATCCTCTGCGAATCATCATACAATGTAGAATCGGTGCAACCGATAGACATGTTCCCCTGGAC
>DBRM01000053.1 GCA_002305965.1 Syntrophomonas sp. UBA1368 | reverse complement strand
AAAGTTAATTACTCATTTTATATCAGGCATATACAAAAAAGAAAAAAATTTGCAGGAAATTTCTTACTTATATCGTAATTTACTATTTATTGAAATAAAAAACAATTTTTAACGGAAATGAGTGTGTTTCTTTTGGCTGCTAATAACATCAAAGCCGCGCTTGATGAACTGCGCAATGTTGATCCGCTCTTGCTGGAAAGCGAGGCAAAATACCGCAACATCCTGGAAAAATTATTCGATGGCGTACATCTGGTCGATTTTCCTTCAATGAAATCACTATATGTAAACCCGCCTCTGGCTTGTATGACCGGCTACAGTACAGAGGAACTCAACGGCCTTTCCATTCGCCAAATTATCCACAAAATTCATCCCGAAGACAGAAGCGCATCTACCAGCCATTATCAGCAGTTTTTTAACGGAGATAACGAACTGCAGGATTTGGATCTGCGCTGGCAGATGAAAAGCGGTGAATACATATGGTTAAACGTCAGGCACAAGTTTATTTTTAATACTCAGGGGAGACCAGTGCTTATTCTCCAGGTCATCAGGGACATTACCGAGCGCGTTGAGGCGGAGAAAAAACAAAAGCTGATCAATGAATTGCGGCAGAGCGATGAAATGAAAACCCGCTTTTTAGCCGTTATGTCTCACGAGCTGCGCAACCCGCTGGCTTCTATCATGGCGGGGATCGAGATCCAAAAACTTGTGGAGCCAGGGAGCGAGGACGACAGACAGGCCCGGGATATCATCGAGCGCCAGGGAAGGCACCTATCTCTCCTGGTGGATGATCTGCTGGATATTTCACGATTTACGCAAAAAACAACGGTACTGAGGAAAGAGACTATAGATCTGAATGTTTTCGTTCAACAGATGGCAGACGATAACCAGCGTTTATTCGCGGAAAAAGAGGTCCGGCTGACNNTCCCCTTTACATGGAGGCAAACCCTGTACGCCTGGTCCAGGTTTTTGATAACTTGCTGCATAATGCTTATAAATTCACCTCTGCCAATGATGAGGTATCGCTTACAGTGAAAAAAGATGTAACGACAAGGGAAGCAGTGATCGAAATAAAGGATACCGGGAGCGGGATCCCGCTGGAAATAATGCCTTATCTGACCCAGGCATTCGTGCAGGCGGACAATACCCTTGACAGAAGCAGCGGCGGCCTGGGGCTGGGACTTGCCATCGCCAAAGTAATAATCGAGCTTCATGATGGCAGCATCAGCATTGATAGTGGAGGATTAGGAAAAGGGACCCTTATAACTGTCCGTCTGCCGCTTGCTGCCGCCGTGAACACCAGGGCAATCGCTCAAAAAAATGGAGAAAACTGCTCAGAGACTCATCCCTTAAGGATCCTCATCATCGACGATATTCCTGATATCTCCAAAGTGCTCAGCAGCATGCTGAATCATCTGGGTCATGAAACGATGACCGCGGGCAGCGGGCCTGAGGGGATCGAAAAGGCCCTCGCCGATAAACCGGATGTCATCCTCTGTGACATTGGGCTGCCGGGCATGAATGGCTATGATGTGGCGCGAAACATCCGCCAGGACCAAACCCTTAAGGATATCCCACTCATTGCCCTTTCCGGATACGCCCAGAAAGAAAACCGTCAGCGCTCCCGGGAAGCCGGCTTCGACCAGCACCTCGCCAAACCCGTCAGCCTTGCTAAACTGCAGGAAGTTTTAGCAGGAATAGGAAGTGAGACGTGAGGAGATGCTTCACTTGTGCGTTGCAGACCCTGTCTGCCCGCCGGCTTAGCAGACAACATCCCTCAAGCACTGTAGGGGCAGACGACTCTGTCTGCCCGCTGTTTAGCAGACAACATCCCTCATGGCGCTGTAGGGGCAGACGACTCTGTCTGCCCGCCGTTTAGCAGACAACACAGGAGTGTTACCTATGTCTTGGACCATTTCTGTTACCTATGTCCTGACTGAACCCTGAACCTTTCCAACTTTCAACTTTCAACTTTCCACTTTCCACTGACCACTTTCCCCAGTCCAACTGTCTACTGTCTACTAACCAACTCTTCCACAAGTTGGGCAAACTTATCCATGTCATAACCGAAATCAATCTGGTAACAGGTGACCTGCTGCAGGAAATCGGTGAGAAAATCGAATTTTTCCATATTGTTTTTGATGCTGCGGGGATTCATCGTGACCGGAAATAGTTCTCCCACCGCCCGGGCGGGATTGATCTGGCGGGCCTGCGAGCCGGGCTGATCCACCTGCTTTAGGATAAGCAGGATATCGGCATTACATTCCACGGCCACCTGCATGCCTGGCATGAAGCTGGTTTTGAAGCAATATTCCTCTTCATCCGGACGGTAAATGGGCTGCGCCGCAGCCAGCTCAGGGAAAAACCGGTCGATGGCGTTCTGCCTGATCTTGAAAATATCGGTTATAGAGCAAGCCCGGTAGGAATCACCCTGTAATTTGAGCAATATCTTCTCATCATTTAAAAACGGGTGTCCTTTACGGGCCAGTGCATAGCCCGACGTGGACTTGCCTCTGCCGCCTGGCCCGGTGATGATGACGCCCCGGCCATTGACCTCGGCACAGGAGGCGTGTATGGTGTAAAACTGCCGGCAGCTCATGACCCTTTGCATCAGGTTGACGGCAAAAAAACTGTCGGCGAAAAAAGGATTTTTAACCTGGCGGTCCCTGCTGCGGTAAATGGCGCCCCTCCCCTGTTTGTAATCAATCAGGATGCGGGCAAAGCCTCCGATCTCCTGCCAGGTCTGATCCTCCCGCTGGTAGCTTTCCAGGTCAACCAATTGGTCCAGCATCAGTTTGATTTCTTCATATTTATATTCATCCCCGGGGAGCGGACACAACTCCTCGATCTCCATGTCTTCCATTTCCAGCAGTTCGATTATTAGCTCCGCCTGGCTTTCCGCGTCAGCCAGGGGGGCACTGACGGATTTTATGAGTTCTTCCAGCCAACGCTCCTGATTGGAATGGACGGTCATGATGATGCCGTTTACATTGAACTTCCGGGTATATTGCTTCATTGATTGCTCCCTTCCAGCATAATGACATAATCGGCTAAAGCTTTAAGATCTTCCCGATAAGGCTGGTCCTCGATCAAAATCCAGCTGTGGCCTTCCAGCAGCTGTTGAGATTTCTTCACGCCCACCATGATGCGGGCCTTGATGCCGTTCCGGCTGCACCAGTGAAACAAGGTGAGACTGCGGGGCAGACAGGGTTTCTCTGTGCGTATGACCCGCAGCAGTAAAAAATCGGCGGCCCGGCTGGCTTTGTCCAGCATCTCATATTCAGGGGGCGCCGGGTTATGCATGGTCAAACCGCTGCCGGCTTGTTTGATCCGATCGATGATTTCCGGTAAGGGCTGGCGATGGATTACCCGGCGATAGTAACTCACCAGCCGGAACGTTTTGATGATCAACCCCAAATCCCCCGGCAGGTCATACCCTTTATAGCGCATATAAATGAACCCGGCTATGTAAGCTCGATCAGCTGGTTTGCCACCAGCTGTTCAGCCAGTTCCTGCAAATCAGCCTTCACCATGGTGGCTTCCACCTTGTATTGCTCAGCGATGGCATCTGCGATCTCATCCATGGTCAAACTGCCGTCCATCTTTTCCCAAAAGTTGGTGCCTACTGCGTTCAAGCCGAAATATCTGCCGGTAGAAGGGATTAAGAGCACCATCTCCCCTGCTACGTTCTTGGCCACCACGTCTGCTTTTTTGCTGGGTATCAAACTCACAATGACCTGTCCTCTCCGTTTTAATATTTACAAGATTCCGCAAACATTATATCATAGACATAGTATAGATTTCGCTATAATTAGCAGTAAAAGGGAGAAGTAAAATTCTCCAAGTATTTGACCGGAATATTTTGCCGAAAGGAGGAATCTTAATGGGCCAATACGAAAAACCGGAATTGACCTGCTATGAGGAGCTCGATAAAATCACTGCCGGACAAGCGCCTTCGTCTGTAACAACATAATAAGACCGACCATGCAGCGGATACATATGCAAACCCGCTATTTCAATATTCTAAAGGAGCGTTAGCAATGAACACATACGAAAAACCTGAATTGATCACCTATGAGGAGTTAATAAATCTGACAGGGAACAATCCCAGCCATATTATAGGCGATTGAAGCAAGTGAAGCAAGTGAAGCAAGTGAAACAAGGGGATACCCCTCCGGGGCATGCGCGATGGCAGGCAGGCGGTTCTTCTGCTTCACTGTGAGCATGCGCCGATCCCGGCACAAAAACAACCAAATAACAAAAAAGGAAGCAAAATGATGTTTGCTTCCTTTTTAATTTATAAATCATCGCTTCAGGAACAACCTGGGACTATAATTATGAATTATTGCGAATCCTGGTAGAAATAAGGCTGGATAATGTAAAGAGTGTATTACTGTTTTACTGCTGCTTTCCTGTTTCTCTGGGGGGGACTGTAC
>DBRM01000062.1 GCA_002305965.1 Syntrophomonas sp. UBA1368 | reverse complement strand
TGTTACCAAAACCTATGCGTAATTAGGATTTAAGTAGCGAAGGACAATGGTTCTTCGCTACTTCCCCGAACGCCTGGCAGCGTGTAATTACTAACCATTCTAAGGAGGTTACTTAAAGAGTGAATGGCCAACAAAAAGTTAGAATCAGATTAAAGGCATTCGACCACAAACTGTTAGATCAGTCTTCCCAGAAGATCGTCGAAACTGCCCGTAAGAATGGTGCCAATGTTTCCGGCCCCATACCCTTGCCAACGCAAAAGAACATTTATACCATTTTGCGTTCGCCTCATGTTAATAAGGATTCCCGGGAGCAGTTCGAGATGAGGACACATAAGAGACTCATTGATATTTTAGATCCCAATCCAAAAACTATAGATGCTCTCATGCACCTGGATCTGCCTTCCGGAGTAGATATTGAGATAAAACTGTAGTGAAAGAACCGGTGCTCAAGGACGAGTGGGACAATAAGTCTGCGGGCGGCAAATACCGGGTTAAAGAAGTGATGTTGGAATCCCGCTTCCAACCAATCGCAGAGAAAATCACAGCAGGGAGGTATTATTCAATTGGCAAATTTACAAAAGGCCATATTGGGTACCAAAATTGGTATGACCCAAATTTTTAATGAACAGGGCAAAGCGATCCCTGTAACAGTTGTTGAAGCCGGACCATGTGTTGTCCTGCAGAAGAAAGATACCGTAAATGATGGTTATAATGCCATACAGGTAGGTTTCTCCAGTATTAAGGAAAAAAACGTCAACCAGCCATTAAAAGGACACTTTAAAAAAGCGAATGTTAAGCCGCTGCGCTTCATTAAAGAGTTTCGCCTGGAAAACAGCGAGCAGTTCAATGTGGGCCAGGAAATCAAAGCGGAAATATTCCAAGCCGGTGACATCGTTGACGTGGTAGGAACATCCAAAGGTAAAGGATTTGCCGGCGGGGTTAAAAGACATAATTTTGCCCGTGGTTCTATGGGGCATGGTTCAAAATATCATCGCCGTCCTGGTTCTCTGGGAGCTAAAGGACCAGCCCGGGTTTTCAAAGGCAGAAAAATGCCAGGCAGACTTGGCGGGGATCAAGTCACTGTACAGAGTCTGTCAGTAGTCAAAGTTTATCCGGAAAGAAATCTGATCCTTATTAAAGGAGCTATCCCAGGGCCCAAAAGAGGTCTGGTCATCATAAAGAATTCTGTCAAGGCATAGCCTGGCGAAGGAGGTAAAGAAATGCCTAAAGTTGCGTTGTATGATATGAACGGGGCCCAAATCGGCGAAGTTGAGTTAAGTGACGAAGTATTCGGCATTGAACCGAATCAAGCCGTTTTATATGACTTTGTTAAAATGCAGCTGGCTAACAAAAGGGTGGGCACATCATCCACCAAAACCCGCGCGGAAGTAAGGGGCGGCGGGAAAAAACCCTGGAGACAAAAAGGGACGGGGCGTGCCCGTGTAGGCAGCACCCGTAACCCGGTATGGACCAAGGGCGGTATTGCTTTTGGGCCGAAACCGAGGGATTATTCCTATAAGCTTCCCCGCAAAGTAAGAAGATTAGCAATGAAGTCAGCCCTGTCCAGTAAAGTATTGGATAACAATTTGATCCTCATCAATGAATTAACCTTTGAGGAACCCAAAACCAAACTTATGGTTCAGGTTTTGGAAAAACTGAATGCCGCCCAAAAAACTTTGGTGGTAACTGCAGACAGTGATGTTAATGTAACCAAATCTGCCAACAACATTCCGGGAGTGAAACTACTAAAAGCGGATTTTATCAATGTTTATGACTTATTAAACTATGAAACGCTGCTGATAACCCGTGATGCAGTTGCCAGGGTAGAGGAGGTATTTGCTTAAGATGAAGGATTACAGAGATATAATCATTAAGCCGGTAGTAACGGAAAAATCAATGGATCTGTTAGCCGATAACAAATACACCTTTATTGTGGACAGAAAGGCTAATAAAACTGAAATTAAAAACGCGATCCAAAATATTTTTGATGTCAAAGTTGAGAAAATCTACACCATGAATGTTAAGGGTAAGCCGAAACGCCTAGGCCGGTTCGAAGGAAGAACCTCCGATCGCAAAAAAGCGATCGTAACACTGAAGCCCGGGCAGAAGATCAGACTCTTTGATACTGTTTAACCAGGGTTTCGGTAATTAAGGAGGGAAAATAGTAGTGGCTATTAAAAATTTCAGGCCTATAACACCAAGCAGAAGGCAAATGACCATCATGACCTTCGAAGAAATAACCAAAACAGAGCCGGAGAAAAGTTTGACCGAACCGTTAAAACGTAAGGCCGGACGTAACGCTCAGGGCCGTCTGACTGTCAGACACCGGGGCGGCGGACACAAACGATTATACCGGATCATCGATTTCAAGAGAAACAAAGATGATATACCTGCGAAAGTAGCAGCCATCGAGTATGACCCTAACCGGTCTGCATATATTGCGCTTTTGCATTATGCTGACGGGCATAAGTCATACATTATTGCACCCCAGAACCTGAAAGTCGGTGACACCATCGTCTCAGGATCAAAAGCTGATATAAAGGTTGGCAATACCTTAGCCCTGGAAGATATTCCGGTAGGCTCATTGATTCATAATATTGAGCTGAGACCTGGAAAAGGCGGCCAGATGGTTCGCTCCGCCGGAGCGGTAGCCCAATTGATGGCGAAAGAAGGAAACTATGCTCATGTCAGACTGCCCTCCGGGGAAGTCAGACTGGTATTTGTAAAATGCCGCGCTACCATCGGCCAGGTAGGAAATCTGGAATATGAAAACCAGAATAACGGCAAGGCTGGAAAAAGCCGCTGGTTAGGAATCAGACCCACTGTCAGAGGTTCAGTCATGAATCCCACTGATCACCCCCATGGCGGTGGTGAAGGACGTGCACCTGTGGGACGCAAGTATCCCGTTTCACCTTGGGGCAAAATTGCAATCGGCGGTAAAACCCGTAAGAAAAAGCCATCTGATAATATGATAGTCAGGAAACGGAAGTAAAGGGGGTTTTTAAGTGGGCAGATCATTAAAAAAAGGACCTTATTGCGAAGAGAAATTGCTGAAAAAGGTTGAAGATATGAATCAATCCGGGAATAAAAAAGTCATCAAAACCTGGTCCAGAAGGTCAACCATCTTTCCGCAGATGATAGGACATACACTGGCAGTACATGATGGACGCAAACACATTCCAATTTATATTACGGAAGACATGGTTGGTATGAAACTGGGAGAGTTTGCCCCTACCAGAACCTATCGCGGACATGCCGGAAAATCTGAAAAAGCCAGCAGAGCAAGATAAAGAAAGGAGGACGCAGTAAAATGGAATCAAGAGCAGTCGCTCGCTATCTTAGGGTATCTCCTTTAAAAGCTCGTCAGGTAGCTGACTTGGTCAGAGGGAAAAGTGTTGCGGAAGCAACGGGTATTTTAAAATATACCAATAAGAAATCCGCGCCCCTGATCGGTAAAGTATTAAAATCAGCAGTAGCCAACGCTGAGCATAATTATGATATGGATTCAGACGATTTATATATATCAGCTATATTTATTGATGAAGGGCCGACCATGAAAAGAATGAAGCCCAGAGCTTATGGCAGAGCAGATGTGAAACGGGTCAGAATGAGTCATATTACCGTTGTGCTCCGGGAAAGGGAGGTAAAATAGTGGGTCAAAAGGTTCATCCAAAAGGATTTAGAATCGGCGTCATCAGAGATTGGGATTCCAACTGGTATGCTGACAGGGATTACACCCAACTTCTCCATGAAGATTATAAAGTAAGAAAATATGTCAAAGAACATTTCTTTACCGCCGGTATCTCCAAAGTTGAGATACACCGTACCGGTAACCGGGTAAGAGTGACCATCCATACTGCCAAGCCGGGCATTATCATTGGCCGCGGCGGTCTGGAAGTTGAATCACTAAAAAATGAACTGACCAAAATGACCGGTAAAAACATTAATATCACCATCCAGGAAATAAAAAAACCGGAACTGGATGCCCAGATCGTTGCTGAGAACGTTGCCCAACAGCTGGAGAAGAGGATTTCTTTCCGCAGAGCGATGAAACAGACTGTAGGCCGCACCATGAGAGTCGGCGGAGTGGGTATAAAAATTGCCATATCCGGAAGACTGGGCGGAGCAGAGATTGCCCGTACCGAGTGGTATTCAGAAGGAAAAGTTCCGCTGCACACTTTACGGGCGGATATTGATTACGGATTTGCTGAAGCAAATACAACCTATGGAAAAATAGGGATCAAGGTTTGGGTCAACCGCGGTGAAATATTGCCGGAAGCCAAACGCAGACCAATACAGAAACCAGTGGAGGAGGCAGATAAATAATGCTTACCCCAAAAAGAATTAAGCATAGAAAACAACATCGTCCCGGCCTTAGCGGCAAGGCCAACAAAGGCAATACCTTAAGCTACGGAGATTATGGTTTGCAGGCACTGGATGCCGCCTGGATCACCAACCGGCAGATCGAGGCCGCCAGAATAGCGATCAACCGTCACGTAAAAAGAGGCGGGAAATTATGGATCAAGATTTTCCCCGACCGGCCGCTGACGGTGAAACCTGCTGAGACACGTATGGGTAAAGGAAAAGGTTCCCCTGAGTACTGGATAGCAGTCGTTAAGCCCGGCAGGATTATGTTTGAACTGTCAGGTGTAACCGAAGAAGTTGCCCGGGAAGCGATGAGGCTTGCAGCCCACAAGCTCCCGATCAAATGCAAGTTCGTAAAAAGAGAAGAAATGGGTGGTGAGGTTAGTGAAAGCTAATAAAATACGGGAACTAACCGACGAAGAATTGAATAAAAAAGTCTCCGATTACAAAGAAGAATTATTTAATCTTCGTTTCCAAATGGCTACAGGTCAGTTGGATAATCCGATGAGAATAAGAGACGTAAGAAAAAACATTGCCAGATGCAAGACGATTCTCAGACAGAGGGAACTGGCCAGCAAGTAATTTAAAGGAGGTCTAAGGGTGACTGATAACCAAAAAGACAGAAAAGTGATGACCGGTATAGTTACCAGTGACAAAATGGACAAAACCATTACGGTCAGTGTTGAAACTATAAAGCAGCATCCTCTCTATAAAAAGACCATAAAAACCAGCAAGAAATACAAAAGCCATGATGAAGCCAACGAAGCCAAAGTCGGTGATCTGGTTAAGATCATGGAAACCCGCCCCTTGAGCAAAGACAAGAGATGGCGGCTGGTAGAAATCGTTCGCAAGGCCAAGACTTTAGAGTAAGCCTGAATATTGAAGGGAGGTTTACAGTGTGATTCAACAGGAAACATTGCTGCAGGTTGGCGACAATACTGGCGCGAAAAAAGTACTCTGTATCAAAGTAATGGGCGGGTCGACCAGACGTTATGCCACCGTTGGTGATATAATCATTGCCTCAGTGAAAGAAGCTTCTCCCGGAGGAGTGGTTAAAAAAGGCGATGTAGTAAAAGCTGTGGTAGTAAGGACCAAAAAAGAAATCAGACGTCCCGATGGTTCATATATAGCTTTTTCAGAGAACGCAGCTGTTATTATTGATGATAACAATAATCCTAAAGGAACGCGTATATTTGGACCTGTAGCCAGGGAACTGCGGGACAGGAATTTTATGAAAATAATTTCCCTTGCCCCTGAAGTCATTTAGTTGATGGAGGTGTAATCAATGCAAATCAAAAAGGGCGACACCGTAAAGGTGGTAGCAGGCAAGGATGCTGGAAAAACCGGCAAGGTTTTAAGGGTAATCCCGGATGCTAACAGACTGGTGGTAGAAGGTGTCAACCGGGTGAAAAAACATCAAAAACCGAACCGGGCCATCCCTCAGGGTGGCATCCAGAAGATAGAGTCACCGCTGGATAGTTCCAATGTTATGCTCTTGTGTTCCAAATGCAAGAAGCCAACCCGGATCGGCCACAAAATACTGGGCAGTGATGAAAAAGTAAGAGTATGCAAAAAATGCGGAGAAATATTAGACTAAAACTCCAGGAAGGGAGGCTAGCTATTTAATGGCTAGGTTATATGAATTATATAAACAGGAAATAGTACCTAAGCTGATGGACAGATTCCAGTATAAGAATATTAATGAAGTCCCGGTTGTGGAGCGCGTTGTACTTAATATCGGCGTAGGGGAAGCAATTCAGAACCCAAAGTCTTTGGATGGAGCAGTCAATGACTTAAGAGCTATCTCCGGGCAGAAGCCGGTCATTACCAAAGCCAGAAGATCGATCGCCGGTTTTAAACTGCGTGCCGGAATGCCGATTGGCTGTAAAGTTACCCTGCGGGGTGAACGGATGTACGATTTCCTTGATCGGCTGATGAACCTGGCGCTGCCAAGGGTACGTGACTTCAGAGGAGTTTCTCCGCAGGCTTTTGACGGACGCGGCAATTTCTCGCTGGGGATCAAGGAACAAACCATTTTTCCGGAGATCGAGTACGACAAAATGGATAAGATCCGTGGCATGGAAGTCGTTATCGTCACCACAGCCAAGACTGACGAAGAAGCCAGAGAGTTATTAAGAAGTATGGGAATGCCATTCAGATAGGAGGTAAATGATTAATGGCCAAGAAAGCGTTGATTGTTAAACAACAACGTACAGCCAAATTTCAAGTTCGTGGATACAACAGATGTAAAATCTGCGGCAGACCTCGGGCCTATATGCGCAAGTTTGGCATGTGCAGAGTATGTTTCAGGGAACTGGCCCACAAAGGTGAAATTCCCGGAGTGACCAAAGCCAGTTGGTAGTTTGTATATGAAGGAGGTATAAACATGGTCATGACTGATCCCATTGCCGACTTTCTGACCAGGATCAGAAACGGAAACATGGTCATGCATGAAACCGTTGAAGTCCCCAGTTCGAAAATCAAAGTTTCTTTAGCGGAGATCATGAAGGACGAAGGGTACATCAAGGATTACGAATATATAGAAGATGGCAAGCAGGGTATTATAAGGATTTACCTGAAGTACGGCCCCAATCGGGAAAGAGTGATCAGCGGTCTCAAACGGATCAGCAAACCCGGCTTAAGGGTTAATGTACAAAAAGACGAGATTCCCAAGGTCCTGGGAGGATTAGGGACAGCAGTTATTTCGACTTCCCGGGGCGTTATGACCGATAAAAAGGCCCGTAAAGAGGGTATCGGCGGGGAAGTAATATGCTATATCTGGTAGCTGAAGGAGGGAAATGAAGTGTCAAGAATTGGTAGAAAACCTATCAGTCTACCCAAAGATGTGGAGTTTAAAATGGAAGGCAATGTGGTAACGATTAAAGGTGCCAAAGGCAGCTTGACTCAGGAGATTCCGTCTGACATTACCGTGGAACTGGAAGATGGACAACTGATGGTAAGCAGACCTTCTGACAACAAACAACACCGTGCATTCCATGGCCTCAGCCGTGCCTTGATTGCCAATATGGTTGAAGGAGTAACCAACGGATTTGAAAAGAAACTGGAACTGGTAGGAGTGGGCTATAGAGCCCAAATGCAGGGAAGTAAATTAGTGTTAAGTATCGGATTTTCACATCCGGTGGAAATCGAAGCCCCGGAGGGCATTCAATTTGAAGTTCCGGCAGTTACGAAAATAACTGTCAAAGGAATTGACAAACAACTGGTTGGCAATACAGCAGCGCACATCCGGGCGATCAGAAAACCGGAACCTTATAAAGGCAAAGGAATCAAATATGAAAATGAAACCATCAGACGTAAAGCCGGCAAGTCAGGTGGAAAATAAAGCGAAAGGAGTGACCAGCGTTGATTAAGAAGACCAGCAAAAACGTGCTGCGAAAAGGCGTACACGAAAGAATTCGTAAGAAAGTATCGGGCAGCAGTGAAACACCCCGACTTTGTGTTTACAAAAGTTTAAATCATATCTATGCTCAGATAATTGACGATCAAAATGGAGTCACCCTTGCAGCTGCTTCCACCTTGGAAAAGGAAGCCGGGGAATTAAGCTCCAAAAGGAACATAGAGGCGGCCAAAAGAGTTGGAGCCATGATCGCTGAAAAAGCGAAAGAAAAAGGCATTACTGCTGTCGTATTTGACCGCAACGGCTATAAATATCACGGTCGGATCGCAGCCTTAGCCGACGCAGCCCGTGAAAACGGACTGGATTTCTAATTGATAAATTTCTCAAGCTAGGAGGGAAACGATGCAAGACAAAGAACAGGTCGCCCCGGAATTTATAGAAAAAGTAATTACTATAAAGAGGGTTGCCAAAGTGGTTAAAGGCGGACGGAGGTTCAGGTTCAGCGCTCTGGTAGTCGTCGGGGATGGCGCCGGCAAAGTTGGTACCGGTAAAGGCAAAGCCACCGAAGTTCCGGAAGCTATAAGAAAAGCAGTTGAAGATGCAAAGAAAAATATGATCGAGATCCCGCTGATCGAGGAAAGGACCATACCACATCAGGTTCTGGGCAGATTCGGTGCCGGACAGGTATTATTAAAGCCTGCTTCCGCAGGAACCGGGGTTATCGCAGGAGGCCCTGCCAGAGCGGTATTGGAAGCGGCAGGTATTCATGACATCCTGACTAAATCCCTGGGATCTTCCAATGCAAATAATATGGTCCATGCCACCATGCAAGGGCTGAAATCCCTCAAACGGGTTGAAGATGTAGCCAGACAAAGAGGCAAAACCATCGATGAGATAATGAATTAGGAGGGAACAGACTTGTCAAAACAGCTTAAGATAACCTGGACCAAGAGCTTTATTGGCTATCCAGAAACCCAGCGTAAGACGATAAAAAGCCTGGGACTGCGCAAGCTGAACCAGAGCGTTATCAAAGAAGATTCTCAGCAACTCAGAGGCCAGATCAACAAAATCAGCCATTTGGTTGCCGTAGAAGAAGTAGAAGACAAATAAGGAGGTTTTATTGGTGAAGCTGAATGAACTAAAATCTCCGCCAGGTGCTAACAAGAGCATTAAAAGAGTAGGTCGGGGAACCGGTTCCGGGCATGGCAAAACATCGACCCGGGGGCACAAAGGTCAGCATGCCCGTTCGGGCAGTGGTGTAAGACCCGGTTTTGAAGGCGGACAGATGCCGCTGCAAAGACGTATTCCCAAACGCGGATTTAACAATATTTTTAAGAAGCAATATGCTATCGTCAACTTAAAAGATTTAAATGGTTTCGAAGATGGAACCGAAATCACTCCCGTACTTCTTCTGGAAGAAGGGATCATCAAGTCTGTAAAAGATGGAGTCAAGATTCTGGGCAACGGAGATCTGGACAAGAAACTCTTTATTCAGACTCATAAGATCAGTAAACAGGCTGAAGAGAAAGTTTTGGCCCAGGGTGGCAAAGTAGAGGTGATTTAATGTTTAACTCCTTACCACAGGCGTTCAAAGTAGGGGACCTCAGAACCAAATTACTGTTTACTCTGTTTATGTTGCTGGTTTTCAGACTGGGGGCTCATATACCGGTTCCTTCCATAGATGCTGAATCGGTCGCTCAACTTTTGAATGGACAGTTGTTTGGATTTTTCGATATTATTTCCGGTGGTGCTTTTAAACGTTTCAGTATCTTTGCCATGAGCATAACGCCGTATATTAATGCCTCTATCATCATGAACCTTCTACAGGTAATCATACCCCGTTTGGAGGAGTTATCCAAAGAAGGCGAAGAGGGAAAGAAGCAGATCGCTCAGTACATCAGGTACTTTGCCATCGTGCTGGCTTTCATTCAGGCGATCGGGATGACTTTTGCATTGTCAAGGGCAGGAGCGATTGAGAACCCGGGTATAGGAGCTTATTTGATCATTGCGATTTCATTGACAGCAGGTACGGCCTTCCTGATGTGGATCGGTGAGATGATCACCGAAAAGGGTATTGGAAATGGTATATCACTGATTATATTTGCCGGTATCGTATCCCGGATTCCATCACAGATTGCCGGAGTTGGACAGGAATTAGCCGGAGGAATTGTTGGTTATTTCAACATCCTGCTCTTCATCGTCCTGGCCCTGGCCATCATCGTTGCCATCATTGCTGTAAATGAAGGACAGCGCAGACTGCCCATTCAATATGCCAAGCGGGTAGTGGGACGTAAAATGTATGGCGGGCAAAGCACTTTTTTACCGTTAAAGGTAAACGCGGCAGGTGTTATTCCCATCATCTTTGCCATGTCCCTGATGATGTTTCCGGCCACCATTGCCTCCTGGTCACCGCAGGATTCGTCTGTAAACGTATTTTTAAATACCTATTTCAATACGGGCAGCATAGCCTATAATGTGATTTACGCATTACTGATCGTATTCTTTACCTATTTCTATGTAGCGATTATCTTTAACCCGGCAGATGTAGCAGAGAACATTAAGAAATATGGCGGCTTTGTCCCCGGGATCAGACCAGGCCGGCCGACTGCAGAATATATAGACCGGGTACTATCCAGACTCACACTGGCCGGCGGAATTTTCCTGGGCTTAATTGCAGTATTGCCGAACTTTGTGATCGGCCTTACAGGGATAACCAGTCTATGGTTTGGGGGAACTGCTCTGCTGATCGTAGTTGGTGTAGCACTGGATACCATGAAACAAATCGAGTCCCATTTATTGCTGCGCAATTATGAAGGCTTTGTTAAATAGGAGATGAAGAAATGAATATAGTTTTGATGGGACCTCCTGGTGCCGGAAAAGGTACCCAGGCAGAGCTGATAAAAAAGAATTACCCTATCCCCCATATCTCTACCGGAGATATGTTCAGAGACGCAGTTAAAAACGGCACTGAATTAGGGTTAAAAGCCAAGAGTTACATGGATGCAGGTCAGTTGGTCCCTGACGAAGTAACCATAGGGATCATTCAGGAGAGACTGGCACAGGATGATTGTGCTTCAGGCTTTATGCTGGACGGATTCCCCCGGACTACTCCGCAGGCAGAAGCCCTGGATCAGGTACTGGCTGACATGGGCAAAAAACTTGAAGCAGTTATCAATATATTCGTGCCCCGGGAAGTACTTCTGCAGAGGATCTTAAACCGGGTCACCTGCAATAACTGCAAAACCGTTTATAATTTAAGATTTCTTGATGATCACAAAACTTGTACCAAATGCGGAGGAGAACTGGGATATCGCAGCGACGACCGCGGTGAAATCGCCAAGACCCGGCTGGAAGTATATCTGGAACAGACTCTGCCGCTTTTGCAGTACTATCAGGAACGTCAGGTCTTAAACAGTATTGACGGTAACCGTGAAACTGATGAAGTGTTTGAAGATATACAGGAATTACTGGAGAAGATAAAATGATTCTCATAAAAACACCGGATCAGATAGCTAAAATGAGGGTAGCAGGTCAGGTGACAGCCCAGATTTTAAGGATTTTGGAGAGTAAGGTAGCACCGGGTATTACCACGGCTTATCTTAACCAGATCGCGGAAGAGGAATGCAGGAAAAGAGGAGCCCATCCGGTATTTAAAAATTACCCCAATTATAAAGGGGGCAGACCTTTTCCCGGTGCCATTTGTGCATCAGTAAATGATGAAGTAGTTCACGGGATTCCTTCTGACCGCAAGTTAAAAGAAGGGGAAATAATCAGCATTGATTTTGGTGTGATCGTAGACGGCTTTGCCGGTGATTCAGCCATAACTGTAGCCGTAGGTGAAGTGGAGCGGGAAGTGGAAAAACTGCTCCGCACTACTGAGGAAGCCCTTATGAGAGGGATCAAGCAGGCCAAAGCCGGGAATCGGTTAGGCATGGTTTCCAATACCATCCAGAATCATGCGGAGAAAAACGGGTTTTCAGTAGTACGGGAATTTGTTGGGCACGGCATCGGCGCTGCCATGCATGAAGATCCGCCCATCCCCAACTATGGAAGACCTGACCGGGGACCTGTTTTAAAGAATGGTATGGCTTTAGCCATTGAGCCTATGGTGAACATGGGCAGTCAGGAAGTTTTTGTCAGCAGCGACGAATGGACAGTGAGAACTAGAGACGGCGCATATTCAGCCCATTTTGAACACACGATCGTAGTCTGCGATAATGAACCTGAAATTCTCACCTTGAGATAATTGGGGGTGGAATATATTTGCACGACAGGTTAGGTAAAATTGTATATTCCAAATCCGGCCGCGATAAAGGAAAGATGTTTATAATCATTGGATTGGTTGACGAAAACTTTGTATTGTTAGCAGACGGTGATTTGAGAAAAATTGAAAATCCAAAGCTGAAAAACATCAGACATGTACAAATGACCAATATGGTGGCCCAAGATATTTTAGAAAGTATAAATGCGGGTGTTATGCCCGAAAATCACATGATAAAAAAGACCCTGAAAAAAATTCAGGAGATCAGGGAAATGAGTGGGAAGGAGGTCTGATAATGGCAAAAGATGACGTAATTGAGGTTGAAGGAATTGTACTTGAACCGTTGCCGAATGCGATGTTCAGAGTCGAACTGGACAACGGCCATAAAGTCCTTGCCCACATTTCAGGAAAAATGCGTATGAATTTTATCAGAATACTACCTGGAGACAAAGTAACAGTGGAATTATCCCCATACGATTTAAACCGCGGCAGGATCATTTATCGTTTTAAGTAGAAAGACCCTTATCTTAAGGAGGTAATTACTTTGAAAGTGAACCCATCAGTCAAGCCCATGTGCGAGAAATGTAAAGTCATCAAGCGCAAAGGCAAAGTAATGGTAATTTGTGAAAACCCTAAGCATAAGCAAAAACAAGGATAATGGGAGGTGAATGAATTTGGCAAGAATAGCGGGTGTAGACCTGCCCCGTGACAAAAGAGTAGAAGTATCACTTACGTATATATTTGGTATTGGAAGACCTTCTTCCCGCAAAATACTGGCGGAAGCAGGTATAAATCCGGATACTCGGGTAAAAGATTTAACCGAGGAAGAAGTTTCCAAATTAAGAGAGATCATTGAGAAGAATCACACGGTTGAAGGAGATCTTCGCCGTCAGGTAAGCATGGATATAAAACGGCTTATGGATCTGGGCTGCTACCGGGGCATAAGACATCGCCGGGGACTGCCGGTGCGGGGTCAGAAGACCAAGACCAATGCTCGCACACGCAAGGGACCCAAACGGGTAGCAGGCGGAAAGAAAAAATAGGCGAAAGGAGATAATTTTGTGGCACGCAGAACAACCACAAGAATAAAAAGACGCGAAAAGAAAAATATCGAAAACGGTATCGCACATATCAAATCAACTTTTAATAATACAGTTATCTCAATCACTGACAAGCATGGTAACGCGATATCATGGGCCAGTGCCGGAACATCCGGATTCAAAGGTTCCAGGAAGAGCACTCCATTTGCTGCTCAACAGGCGGCTGAAACTGCTGCCCGTGCTGCCATGGAACATGGTTTAAAAGAGGTTGAGTGTTATGTGAAAGGTCCCGGCGCCGGCCGCGAAGCAGCGATCCGTTCTCTGCAGGCTGCTGGACTGGAAGTCAGTGCGATCAAAGATGTGACACCTATTCCGCATAATGGCTGCAGACCGCCAAAAAGAAGAAGAGTTTAGGAGGTAGTGGTAAGTGGGAAGATATACTGAAGCAGTTTGTCGCCAGTGCCGCCGCGAAGGACAAAAACTGTTCCTTAAAGGAGACAGATGTTACTCTGACAAATGTTCTGTACAGAGAAAGCCTTATGTACCAGGTGCACATGGACAAAGCCGCAGAGGCAAAGCAACGGAATACGGCCTGCAGCTGAGGGAAAAACAGCAGGCAAAAAGATTGTATGGTTTACTGGAGACCCAATTCCATAATTATTTTAAGAAAGCTGACCGCCAGCCTGGCATTACCGGTGAGAACCTGTTGATCCTGCTGGAAAGACGCCTGGATAATATCGTTTACCGGATGGGTTTTGCTTCATCTCGTAAAGAAGCCCGGCAATTAGTGAATCATGGTCATTTTACTTTAAACGGCAAAAAAGCCAATATTCCTTCCATGCTGCTGAAAGTGGGGGATGTGGTGCAAGTAAAGGAAAGCAGCCGCAGTTCACATAAATTTGAAGCCCTGCAGGACGCAGCCACCTATAAGACACCGCCGGAATGGCTCAGTGTTGATGTTGGCAATATGGCCGGTACGGTTCTGGCTTATCCTTTAAGAGAACAAATCGATTCTACCATCAATGAACAATTGATCGTTGAACTTTACTCTAGATAGAATAAACCTCTAGAAAAAAAGGGGGAATTGAATTAATGCTAGAGATGGAAAAACCGCGTATCGAGTGCGTGGACAAAAACAATGAGAACAACTATGCAAAATTTGTCATCGAGCCATTGGAAAGAGGATACGGCACGACATTGGGAAACTCCCTGCGCCGGGTGCTTTTATCTTCGCTGCCGGGTGCAGCCGTTTCTTCCGTGAAGATCGAGGGTGTTCTGCATGAGTTCTCAACCATCCCCGATGTGGTAGAAGATACCACGGAGATCATTTTGAATCTTAAGCAGATGATCGTTAAGTATGATGGCAATGAAAGAAAGACCATCCATCTGGAACAAACCGGACCCAAAGACGTTACAGCTGCAGATATCACGCAGGACGCTGAGATTGAGATCTTAAATCCTGAGCTGCATATTGCGACACTGGATAAAGGTGCCAAGCTGGTAATGGAAATGACAGTGGAAAAAGGCAGGGGTTATGTCAGTGCTGATCAGCAGCCCAACAAGAATGATGATATCGTCGGCTTGATTCCCATTGATTCCATTTTTACACCTGTTAACCGGGTCAATTATACCATCGATCATGCCCGGGTCGGCAAACGCACCGACTATGACAGCCTGACCCTGGAAGTATGGACCAATGGCAGTATCAGTCCGGAAGAAGCGGTCAGCTTATCAGCAAAAATACTTACTGATTATCTGAAACTATTTACTGAAATAGACGATACTTATGCCCAGGTAGAAATACTGGTGGAAAAAGAAGAAGATAAGAAAGACAAAGTACTCGATATGTCTATTGAAGAGCTGGAACTGTCGGTTCGGGCTTCCAACGGACTGAAACGGGCTAATATCAATTCCGTAGGCGATTTGATCGAAAAGACCCGGGAAGAAATGAGCAAGATAAGAAATCTGGGACAAAAATCGCTGGAAGAAATCGAAAGAAAACTGAAAGAACTGGATCTAGCTTTTAAAAAGGCAGAAGATTAGAAAGGAGGATATCCATTGAGTTACCGTAGATTAGGGCTCAGGAGTGATCATAGAAGAGCAATGCTCAGAAACTCTGTTACTTCGCTGCTGGATAATGAAAAAATAACTACTACCGAGACCCGAGCCAAGGAAATAAAGAAGATATCAGAAAAAATGATTACTTTGGCCAAAAGAGGCGACCTGCACGCCAGAAGGCAGGTTGATTCATATATTATGACCGACGCAATTGTCCATAAACTCTTTACCTCTTTGGCGGATCGTTATCGCGACCGGCAGGGTGGTTACACCAGAATTGTCAAGACCGGTTACCGTAAAGGTGACGGTGCTCCAATGGTCATATTGGAATTAGTTGACTAAACACGAGGGAAACCAAAGGAAAGAAGAAGACCTGAACAATGATGGAGGAGTTGATGAGACATCCTCCTCATCTTTTTATAATGTTTTCACGGCCTGAGCAACTTCAGCACTATACCGGGGAGAGACGATGAACAGGATCAAGATGGTAATCGAATATGATGGCAGCAGGTATCATGGATTTCAGATCCAGGCCAATGCCCATACCATCCAGGCTGAGATAGAAGCTGCCCTTCAACGGCTTACGGGAAGACCGATCAACATAACTTCGGCAGGCAGAACCGACAGCGGGGTCCATGCAGCAGGGCAGGTGATCGCATTTACCAGTGATGCCACCATACCTGCTGAAAAATGGAGTGCTGCCTTAAACAGTTTTCTGCCCCCTGACATACGGGTACTGACCAGCGAAGCGGCAGCAGCGAATTTTCATCCCCGTTATGATGCCCTGAGCAAGAATTATGCGTATTTGCTCTATCGTCAACAACAGGGCGCGACCTTTATGCGTAATTATGCCTGGTGTAACAGCGAAAAGCTGGATATTGCTGCCATGGAAGCAGCCTGTGGTTTTTTTATCGGAACCCATAATTTTAAATCCTTCTGTGCTTCCGGATCTTCGGTGAAAAATTATGAACGCCAGGTCAAAAGCTGTGTGCTTCATTACCGGGAACCTTATTTAAATCTTGAGATCTGTGCAGATGGTTTTTTATACAATATGGTCAGGATTATAATGGGGACCCTGGTGGAGGTGGGCCGGGGCAATTATCAGCCCGCTGATGTGGCAGGGATCATCGCGGCGCAAAACCGGCAGGCAGCAGGGATCACTGCTCCTGCTCAGGGCTTGTATCTCCTGCGGGTCGACTACCCTGCATAAGCCAACGAAATATGCAAAAACCTGCTGTAATGGAAGCTTTATTCTTGACAAGCAGTCCAGTTTTATCTAATATATAAAGGTACTCTCTGTAATTATGCCTGTCTCCTGCCCCGTTGACAGCTATGAATGCAGAAAGGACGCCACAAATCTCATAGAAGGTGAGATACAGGAGGGAAAGACTTGAAAACATTTATGGCAAAACCGCTGGAAATAGAGCGGAAATGGTATGTAATAGATGCCGACGGCCAGACCTTAGGCAGATTAGCCACTGAGGTTGCCGCGATTTTAAGAGGCAAGCATAAACCCATCTTTACTCCTAATGTTGATACTGGCGATTTTGTAATCGTGATTAATGCGGAAAAGATCGTTCTGACCGGCAATAAACTTGATAAAAAGAAATTACGTCATCATTCAGGCTATCCCGGCGGTTTAAAAGAAATGAGCTATCGGGATGTACTGCAAAAGAAACCTGAAAAAGCGATAGAAGTAGCGGTCAAAGGAATGCTCCCCCACAACCGTTTAGGTGCGCAAATGTATCGCAAACTTAAAGTTTACCGGGGAAATCAACACCCGCATCAAGCACAGCAGCCAGAATTGCGCGAACTTAGAGGGTAAGGAGGAAAAACATGGCGAACATTCAATATTGGGGAACCGGCAGAAGAAAAAGTGCTGTAGCCCGGGTAAGACTGGTACCCGGAGAAGGCAATATCACCATAAATAAGCGTACATTTGAAAATTTCTTCCCAAACCGTACCAGCAGACTGATCGTTCTGCAGCCGCTGGAGCTGACCAATATGACTGGTAGATTTGATGTGATCTGTAATGTGCAGGGCGGCGGTGTTACCGGCCAGGCAGGTGCCATCCAGCTGGGAATTGCCAGGGCGCTGACCAAGGTCGATCCTGATTCCAGGCCACAGCTCAGGAAAGCAGGTTTTCTCACCCGCGACCAGCGTATGACAGAAAGAAAGAAATACGGCTTGCACAAGGCCAGAAAAGCTCCGCAGTACTCAAAAAGATAATACAGTACCACAAGCCTTTAAAAGTGAATACAATTGTAAATTTACAAGCCCCGTTCAGTCAACGTACATCAGGTATGTATCAGTTACGGGGCTTGTCTGCGCTTTGCCCTTTTTGTTTATCTTTTGCTTTTTTAAATAAGCTGCCACCTCTCTTTGTCAGGGAGGTTTTTTGTTTCAGATTTAATAATCATGCAAGAAAAAGCATATAGAAGAATAATAATACATTGCAAGGGAGATGTAAGCACTTGCATCAGCGGGTCTTTTTTTTATCCGCAAAAAAGGCGGCCCTTTTGTCAGCAATCCTTCTGCTGCTTATTCTGTACGCCGCAGCTGTTGGATCCGAGGGACACTCTGAACAGCCGGTTTTTTCCTATGGAGTAGCCGGACGGATCATCGTCATCGATGCCGGGCATGGCGGTTTGGACCAGGGGGCGACCCGGGGCCAGTTTGCCGAACATGACATCGCCCTTCAAATCGCAAAAAAATTGGAATACTACCTGAGTCAGGGCGGAGCAGCGGTGATCATGCTGCGGGATAATGAGAGCGATCTGGCAGGAGATGAATTTACCGGAACCATCAGACAGCACAAAAAAACTGATATGAAACAAAGGGTCACCACTGCCAACCAAGCTGCAGCTGATTTATACATCAGCATTCATCTGAACGCGGTGCCGGGATCAAGTTGGTCAGGGGCCCAGGTCTTCTTCAAGCCCCGTGATGAAGATAGCAAAATGGCTGCGCGCATGATTCAGGAGGAATTGACCAGCATTCTGGGGAATACTAATCGTAAGGCAGCGGCCGGAAATTACTATGTATTAAAAAATGTTGAGATGCCTGCAGTCTTGATTGAAACCGGTTTTTTATCCAACCCCCGGGAAGCAAGGCTTCTAGCCGACCCGGAATATCAGCGCAAAGTTGCTTATGCTATTTTTGCCGGTGTTGCCAGAGCGGCAGTTAT
Organism: Syntrophomonas sp. UBA1368; assembly: GCA_002305965.1. Lineage (GTDB taxonomy): Bacteria > Bacillota > Syntrophomonadia > Syntrophomonadales > Syntrophomonadaceae > UBA1368. The sequence continues at coordinate 9,027 of DBRM01000062.1, read as the reverse complement.
GCAGAGTGAAGCTCCGGCAGCAGACCGTCAAAAATAGTAATACCAGACCAGGGATAACTACCTGCAGTATATTTACACCATAAAGGGGGTCAGTGAAGTGATCACATATCTGGCTTATACACCGCATCCGCCTATCATTATCCCGGAGATCGGCGGAAAGCGCCTGAAAGAAGCAGCAGCTACCGTCGCAGGCATGCAGGAAATGGCCCGGCAGGCAGCTGCCACGTCTCCGGAAACCCTGGTATTTTTAACCCCACACGGCAATGTATTCAGGGATGCTGTTTCCTGCCTGGGGGATCCCCATATCCATGGTGATATGGCCAATTTCAATGCGCATGAAGTGAGGACAAGCTGCCCCAACGATTTGGAGCTGGCTGCAGCCATCGGTTATCTGTGTGCAGACCATGATATCAATTATATTATGGTGGATAAGGAAAACGCCCGGCGGTACAGGCTGCAAAATAGTCTTGACCATGGGATCCTGGTCCCCTATTATTACCTGAGCCGGGCCGGTCTGGGTTCCTTGCCTGTGGTCGCCATCAGCATCGGCTTTTTGCCATTGATCCAGCTTTACCGGCTGGGTACCTTTATTGCCCGCAGTGCTGAACAACTGGGGCGCAAAGTTGCGGTCATTGCTTCCGGGGATATGTCCCACCGGTTAAAAGATGAAGGCCCCTATAGCTTCCACCCCGATGGACCCCGTTATGACCAGGAAGTGGAACGTCTGCTTAAGACCTGTGATACCCAAGGTCTGTTAAATATACCGGAGAACTTAAGGGAAAACGCCGGAGAATGCGGCTACCGGTCTCTGGTGATCATGCTGGGCTGTTTGGACGGAAATCAGTATCAAAGCCAGGTATTCAGCCATGAAGGGCCTTTTGGGGTAGGTTATATGACCGCCGGCCTGACTCCGGGCGGGGCAGCCCCCAGCTATCTGGAAGCCTGGCAGGCAGAGGAACGGCATGACCATGAGGAAGAAATCAGTATTCCGGTAAGGTGGGCGCGCCAGGTGTTAAAATCTTATCTGCTGCAGGGAAAGATCCCTGCACTGCCTGAAGAATTCGCGGAACTCAAAGGCAAACGTGCGGGGACCTTTGTTTCCCTGAAAAAGCACGGCCGCCTGCGGGGGTGTATTGGAACCATCCTGCCGTACTGCGACGACCTGGCGGCAGAAATCGCTTACAATGCTGTTAATGCCGGCGTAAAGGATCCGCGTTTCAGTCCGGTCACCATCCAGGAGTATGATGAGCTGGATTTTTCTGTTGACATATTGGGAGAACCGGAACCTTGCAGCCGGGAAGAGCTGGACCCCAAACAGTATGGAGTGATAGTCAGCAAAGGGTCAAGACGCGGACTGTTGCTGCCGGATCTGGAAGGTGTTGATACCATTGAGGAGCAACTGGACATTGCCCTGCAAAAGGCCGGGATCAAACCTGGGGAAGCCTATGAAATTTCCAGATTTACCGTGACCCGTTATAAATGATTATTGGTGTCCGGGCTGATGAAGCAACGGTTATAAAGGAAAAGGTGGGACCATGCCCAAAACGGAAGCCCGTTATTATGAATCAGTGGATAAAGGCCGGGTCAGGTGCCGGCTGTGCCCGCAGCACTGTATGATCAACCCTGCCCGGAGCGGCATCTGTCGGGTGAGGACCAATGAGGCCGGAAAATTATATACGCATATTTATGGAGAAGTGGCTGCCCTGGCATTAGATCCGCTGGAAAAGAAACCGCTTTATCATTTTTATCCCGGCCGGCAGATCTTGTCTGTCGGAACCTGGGGATGCAATTTTTCCTGCGCTTTTTGCCAGAATTATCGTCTGGCCCATGAGCAAGCGGAAACCCGGGTGATCCTGCCGGAGCAGCTGGCGGAACTTGCAGTTAGGGCAAGGGATCAGGACTCGGTGGGCATCGCTTTTACCTATAATGAACCGTCCATATGGTTCGAATATGTACTGGATACGGCCCGGCTTTTAAAATCCCGGGGGCTCAAAACCGTACTGGTAACCAATGGCTTTATCGACCCTGAACCATTGAATGAATTGCTTCCCTTTATTGATGCAGCCAACATAGATATCAAAGCTTTCAGCCAGGATTTTTATAAGCGCAACTGCAAAGGCCGGCTGCAGGAGGTTAAGGATAATATTGCATTTATGGCCGGGAAGATCCATGTGGAGCTTACGCACCTGCTCATTCCGGGAGAAAATGATGATCCCGGTGAAACGGAGGCCATGGCCGCCTGGATCAGCAGCCTTGATTCATTGATCCCGCTGCACTTATCCCGTTATTTTCCTGCTTATCAAATGGAGCGGCCGGCTACCGAATTTTCAGCCATGCTTCAGGCACAAAAGATCTGCCGGCAGCATCTGCATTACGTATATCTGGGCAATCTGCCCGGGGTGATCAATGATACGGCTTGTTTGGAGTGCGGACAGGTATTGATAGCAAGAAATGTCTACAATGTTAAAGTAACCGGCATAAAAGACGGCTGCTGTATCCACTGCGGAGCCCGCACCAATCATATCATCGGGTGCTGATATGGCCGGAAAGAAAGAAAAACAATGACTGGTCAAATAAGGCAGCAGAAAAATAGAGGAGAACACCGAAGGGTGTTCTCCTTTTATATGAAAGCTCACGGATCTGGATCCGCTCGCTGTTCAACCGGGGTTAAACCGATAAAAGCTCTCCTTGTATATTGCCCACAATTCACTATATGAATGCACCTTATTTTGTGTGTCATTTTATTTTTTCCCACTGATTTTATAAATAAACAAAAACTGGCAGATCGTACCACCCAGGGGTAAAATTGAAACAGAAGAACTCGAAAAATCTCTGCCCATGGCAGGATACAAATATTAAGAAAGCATAACAGGGGGGAAGAATATGGATATCAAAAAAATGGTTCTGGGTATTACCAATAGTTATCTGCTGACAGGGGATCACGGATATATAATGGTGGATACCGGTATCAGGAATCAGCAGGAAAGGTTTTTGAGTGGTCTTAAGTATCATCATATCAAGGCGGAACAGATCAGGCTGATCATCATTACCCATGGGCACTTCGACCATGTAGGGAGCCTGGCTGCGATCAAGGGTTTATGCCGTAACTGTCAGGTAATGATCCATCCTTATGAAGCCCCGCGTATCAGTGAACCGAGGGTAGCGATCCCCCCAGGCACCAACCTGGAAGGCAAGATCATCAGCAGCATCGGCAGAGTCAGCCGGCCAATATTAAAATTTGAACCGGTCAAACCGGAGATATTATTTAAAGAAGAGATTACGCTGAGGGAATACGGCATCGAGGGGAAAGTGATCCATACCCCGGGGCATACTGCCGGTTCCCTGACCGTATTGCTGGATGACGGGCAAGCGATCGTAGGGGATCTGGCCGTTAATTTTACACGTTCCCGGCCCTTTCCGCCTTTTGCGGAAGAGCCTTCAGTGATTTATTCCAGCTGGAAACGTTTGTGCGAAGCCGGTGCCACTACCATATATCCGGCCCATGGGCCATCATTCCCGGCGTCATGGCTAAAGGAAAACCTCCCAGCCGGTGTATAAAAAAAAGTCATTGCAAAATTATACATGCATATGTATAATTATAAACATTGAATATAAAAAACTGGGAGGTTTTCAATTTGTACCGGATAGGAATCGTAGGGGACGGATATACAGCAGCTGATCTATTGCGGATACTGGCGGGCCATGATGGGGTGAAGGTCACCAGGATCCTTTCCACGGAAAACGTGGGCAGGAAAATCAGCGATGTATACCCGCATTTGACAGGATATTGTGATGTGGTCTGCCAGACAAGTGAAATCGATAATCTGGCCGGCGAATGTGACACAGTATTCCTGGCTTTGCCCCACGGCCTGTCGGTACCAATGGCTGCCAGGCTGGTGAAGATGGGGATCAAATGTGTCGACCTGGGGGCTGACTTCCGCCTGGCTGATACCCAAATATATAAGAAATATTACGGTCTGACCCACGCTGATCCCGAACTGCTGAAGACTGCGGTTTATGGCATACCTGAATTATACCGGGAACAAATCAAACAGACCGCGCTTGTCGCCAATCCCGGTTGTTTTCCCACCAGTGCCATACTGCCTTTGGCACCGCTTTTAGCGGCAGGGGCAATCGAAACCGGTGATATTATTATCGACTCCAAAAGCGGGGTATCGGGGGCAGGAAGAACACCCAGCCCCACCACCCACTTTTGTGCCGTTAATGAAAACATCAATGCGTACGGGGTGGGGACACACCGGCACGCACCCGAGATCGCCCAGGAACTGAGCCGGGCTGCGGGGAGTCAGGTGGATATCACCTTTACGCCCCATCTGGTTCCCATGAACCGGGGGATTTTAAGCACCATTTACGCCAAATTGAGGCCAGGTGTCAAAGCCGCCGGTCTGCGCAGCATCCTGGAGGAAAAATACGGGCAGGAAACGTTCGTCAAGATTCTACCCGAGGGAATCATGCCCCATACCAAATGGGTTTACGGCAGCAATATGGTGCATATCAACGTGGTGGCTGATGATGAAAGTAAAAGAGTAATATTGTTGTCGGCTCTGGATAATCTGACCAAAGGAGCGTCCGGGCAGGCAGTGCAAAATATGAACCTGATGCTGGGCTTTAAAGAGGATACCTCTTTAAGAAACCCGGCGATATTCCCATAAAAATGTCAAGTAACTAAGGAGTGGAAAACAATGAAATTGATCGATGGCGGGGTCACGGCTCCGCAGGGATTTACAGCTTCCGGGGTATGTGCCGGAATCAAGGTCGGCAATACCAGCAAAAAAGATGTAGCTATCATCTGTTCACAAGTGCCCTGCACGGCAGCGGGAGTCTTTACCACCAATGTTGTCCGGGCAGCCTGCATAGATTTCAATAAAAAACAGCTGGCGGACGGTAAAGCCCAGGCGATTATCGTAAACAGCGGCAATGCCAATGCCTGTACCGGAGCCCAGGGAATGACGGATACCGAAGCCATGGCTGACGTGACCGCCCAATGCCTGAAGATTGCCAAAGAGGATATCCTCACCGCCTCTACCGGGGTGATCGGGGTCTATATGCCCATGGACCGGATGATCAGCGGTATACAAGCGGCTGCACCGCTGCTGTCCCCTCAAGGTTCGGATGATGCCGCTGCAGCCATCATGACTACTGACCTGTTTAAAAAGCAAGTGGCGGTTCAAATTGAGATCGGCGGCAAAACAGTAAAAATCGGCGCCATTGCAAAAGGATCGGGAATGATCCACCCGAATATGGCCACCATGCTGGCCTTTATCGCGACTGATGCCGCGATCAGCACAGCCTGCCTGCAGAAGCTGATTAAAAGCAGCAGCAATATCAGTTTTAACATGATCAGTGTAGACCGTGATACCTCCACCAATGACATGGCAGTGATCATGGCCAACGGACTGGCAGGCAACCCGGTCATCGATGATCCAAATTCCCAGGCTTTTGAGCAATTTAAAGACGCGCTCGATTATATCAATATCACCCTGGCCAAAAAAATTGCCCGGGACGGGGAAGGCGCCAGCCACTTAATTGAAGTCAAGGTGATCAATGCAGCAGATGAAAAGACCGCCCGCACCATCGCACGGTCCATTACCGGATCCAATCTCACCAAAGCTGCCGTTTTTGGGGGAGATGCCAACTGGGGACGGATTCTGGCGGCAGCCGGTTATTCCGGTGCCGGATTTGACCCTTCGAAAACTGATATATACCTGGGAGAGGAAAAGATGGCGGAAGGCGGCATGGGCCTGCTGTTTGATGAAGAAAAAGCCCGGCAGGAACTGCAGAAGGAAAACGTGATGATCACCGTAGATTTAAACAGCGGTGCGGCTTCTGCCACTGCCTGGGGCTGCGACTTATCTTATGAATATGTTCGTATCAATGCCGCCTACCGGACCTGATGCAGGTGAAAAAGGAGGAGTGGAAATTGACTTTGTCAGCACTGGAAAAAGCTGAGATCCTGGTGGAAGCATTGCCCTATATCAAAGATTTTCACGGCAAAAGAGTGGTGATCAAATACGGCGGGGCTGCTATGATCGAGTGTGAACTGAAGGAAAAAATTATGCAGGATATTGTCCTGATGAAATATGTGGGTATGCATCCTATTGTGGTCCATGGAGGCGGCCCGGAAATAAACGCCATGCTCAAACGGCTCAATATGAAAAGCGAATTTGTAGACGGATTAAGGGTAACCGACCGGGATACCATGGAAATAGTGGAAATGGTGTTAGGCGGTAAGGTCAATAAAGAAATCGTTTCCGGCATCAATGCCAGCGGCGGCAAGGCCATTGGTATTTCCGGCAAGGACGGCCAGCTGATCATAGCCGGTCCCACCGAAGACCGTGAGCGTTTAGGATATGTGGGCCAGGTCAACCAAGTGAATCCGGGCGTTATCGAAACCATCATTGAGAACGGCTACATACCAGTCATCGCCCCGATAGGAATGGATGATCAACGGAACAGTTACAATATAAATGCCGACCTGGCGGCCGCCGCCATTGCAGTCGCTATGAAGGCAGATAAACTGGTGCTCTTAACCGATGTACCAGGTCTGCTCATGGATCCCAATGACCCGGAAAGTCTGATATCGGTTTTAAGAACCAGTGAAGTGGGAAAATATATTGAAGCAGGTGTTATAAGCGGGGGTATGACACCCAAGGTGCAGTGCTGTGTGGAGGCTGTTACCGGCGGAGTTGGAAGAACCCACATCGTTGACGGAAGAGTCCCTCACTCCATACTGCTGGAGGTATTCACCCGCCAGGGAGTCGGAACCATGGTAGTCAACGAATAACGGATTGGACTTAAGGAGGATAAAATATTATGACCAACAACAGCATAGCTGAAACGGGACAGCAATATATCATGAATACTTACGGCCGTTTTCCCATCTCCCTGGTGCGGGGCAAAGGTACCTATGTATGGGATGCCGATAATAAACAATATCTTGATTTTGTAGGCGGGATCGCCGCCTGTTCCCTGGGACACTCTAATGAAAACCTCATTCAGGTGCTCACCGAACAGGCCAAAACTTTGTGGCATGTGTCCAACCTGTACTGGATAGAGCCTCAGGTTCAACTGGCTGAAAAGCTTACTGCAGCAACGGGTATGGATAAAGCTTTCTTCTGCAACAGCGGCGCGGAAGCCAATGAAGCTGCCATCAAGCTGGCCCGCAAATATTTTTACGGCCAAAACCAGAGTAATAAAAACGAAATCATTACTTTTAAAAATTCATTTCATGGGCGGACTCTGGCAACGGTTACCGCTACCGGCCAGACCAAGTACCAAAAGGGATTCGCCCCGTTGGCGCCGGGATTTGTCTATGCCGATTACAATGATCTTCCTTCAGTTGAAGCTGCAGTTAATGAAAACACAGCTGCCATCCTGGTGGAAGTCATCCAGGGAGAAGGCGGGGTCATACCGGCGGATATTTCTTTCCTGCGCGGTTTAAGACAACTCTGTGATCAAAATGAGTTGCTGTTGATCATCGATGAAGTACAGACCGGGGTAGGCAGAACCGGAAAATTTCTCGCCTGCCAGTTGTACGGGATCAAGCCGGACATAGTGACTCTGGCCAAGGGCCTGGGAGGAGGGATCCCCATCGGTGCCTGTTTAGCCGTGGACAAAGTAGCTGCCGCCTTCGAACCCGGCAATCACGCTTCTACTTTCGGCGGTAATCCATTGGTCACCGCAGTAGCCTGCAAGGTAACAGAAATCGTCAGTAAGGAAGGATTTTTAAAACAGGTGGAGAAAATGGGAGACTATCTCGGTGAAAAACTGTTGGCCCTGAAAGACCCACGTATTGTTCAGTTCAGATCCCGGGGGCTGATACAGGGCTTGGAGTTTGAGCGTGAAGTCAAGGATCTGGTCGGCATCTGTATGAAAAAAGGTCTGCTGCTGGTCAACGCCGGACCCAATGTTCTGCGCTTTGTACCACCGCTTACCGTCAATGAGATCGAGATCAACGGAGCAGCAGCGATACTCAAACAAGCTTTGCAGGAATGGGAATAAAGAAAGGGGAGAAACCGCTTGGAGATCAAAGATACTTTAAGAGGAAGATCATTTATCAGTCTACATGATTTTAATGCAGAAGATATCCAATATATTCTGGAAGTGGGGGCTCATCTTAAGACCTTGCAGAAAAAAAGGATCCCCCATCCTTATCTGGCGGGGAAAACCCTGGGGATGATTTTCCAGAAGTCCTCCACCCGCACCAGAGTGGCCTTTGAAGTGGGTATGTACCAACTGGGGGGACATGCATTGTTTTTGAGTCCCCGGGACATCCAGCTGGGAAGAGGGGAAACCGTCAAAGATACAGCGCTGGTACTGGGGCGCATGCTGGACGGGATCATGATCCGTACCTTTGATCATGAGGAAGTGATCCAACTGGCCCAATGGTCAGGCATACCTGTTATCAACGGGTTGACCGACCTTCTCCATCCTACCCAGGTAATCGGCGATCTGATGACCATCAAAGAACACAAAGGCACACTGAAGGGTCTGAAACTGGCCTTTATAGGTGATGGAAACAATGTTGCCCATTCCCTGCTTTTCGGCGGCGCCAAAGTGGGGATGGATGTAGTCATTGCAGCTCCTGACGGATTTGGCCCCGATGCAAAGATTTTGGAACTTGCCCGTCAGGATGCCCAGGCCAGCGGAGCAGTACTATCTGTAGTAAAGGATCCGGAAGAAGCAGTACAGGGAGCAGATGTCCTCTATACTGACGTATGGGCAAGCATGGGACAGGAAGAAAATGCCGAGGAAAAAGAACAGCAATTTAGAAATTACCAAATCAACCAGCAGCTATTAAAACAGGCCAAACCTGATGCCATCGTCCTCCATTGCCTGCCGGCCAAGCGGGGTAAGGAGATCACTGATGAAGTAATGGACGGACCCCAGTCCAAAGTTTTTGACGAAGCCGAAAACCGACTTCATGCACATAAAGCGATCATGGCAGTCTTGATGTAAGAAGAGTCTTTCGTGAAATAACTGCCTTTAAAAGCTCCTGATAATATG
>DBRM01000069.1:7254-7386 GCA_002305965.1 Syntrophomonas sp. UBA1368 | reverse complement strand
CGCCAGATATAAGGGGATGCTGTTTCCACCCGTACGGGGGAGCGGTTTACCAGTACCATCATCACCGAAACCGATTGGTTCTTCTCCAGGCTGTCCCGCAGATGGGTCTTCACCATCAAAAGGAACTCCCGG
>DBRM01000069.1:3985-7179 GCA_002305965.1 Syntrophomonas sp. UBA1368 | reverse complement strand
GTGAATTCATACAGTTCAGTACTGAGCTGATAGCCTGCCGGTGCAATTTTTTCCCGGACAAAATAAGTGGTATTAAGCTTCAGCTGGTTAAAAACAACAATTCCATTATATATAGTGGGTGAAGATTCTTTAATTACATTTTTGTTGGCGTCCAGTAATTCAAAAACTGCTCCGGAGAGCTTCAGGTCGGAGTCTTCCGCATCTACTTTTACAACTTGGATGCTTCCGGTTTTCTTACTACTGCTGGGAATTTTAATATTCTCAAACGTATATTCAATGTCCAGCTCCCCTTCACTGTTTTTCACCTGAAACTCATATATTTCATCACTTAGCCTATAGCCGGAAGGTGGAGTTTTTTCCTTTATGAAGTAGGTGGTATTGATTTTCAGCTCGTCAAACACAGCTACTCCATTTGTGTCGGCAGTAATGGTTTTAATAAATTCCTGGTCAGCGTCCAGCAATTCGAATACGGCCCCGGGAAGTTGCCGATCAGTGTTGACAGAATCTACTTTAATTATGGTTATGCTGCCAGTCACTTCCTGGTTTTTAAATTCATAGGTTATATTTTTCCCATCGCTGCTATTGGCTAGTTGGAACTCGTATAGTTCATCACTTGGCACATAATCCTTGGGAGCGGTGATTTCCTGAATATAATAAGTAACGCCGAATTTCAGTTTGTCAAACACAGCTTTTCCATCTTCGACGGTCGGAAGAGATTCCTTAAGCTTGTTTTTGTACTGGTCGAGTAAAGCGAAAATCGCTCCGGAAAGGGTTTTAGTATCATCGTTATCATCTACTTTGATTACGGTAATGCTGCCGGTTTCTCCAATTGCCCAACCACCGCCGCTCTGAGTTCTGATGGTGACTTTTTCATCATTTGAGCTTTCTTCGGTTTCACTGCCGCTGAAAGAAATGGTATTGGTAAAAGGAGACTTACTCTCATCTACCACATCGGTACGGAATTTCAACAGATAAGCACCTAGATATTCTCCTTCAGCGGGAGCAGGCATGGTGAAGATGAATTCTCCGGTAGCGCCGTTATAGGAGATATTGTCAGCGTTCAGTGCGACTTCACTGCCTTGAGTCAGAGAGCCGTCTGAATTTAAGGTAAGTTTATAAAGCTTCACTGAGGAAGTATCCAGGGCTAATCCTTCCTGTAGCTCATCAACTAACTCGGCTTCGGTCAGGGGAAGCAGGTTCTGATTGATGGTAACTAGCCAGTCGATATACAGATTGCCACGCTCATAGTCACCCACCTTGCCTACTAAAGTGTTTTTCACCGTAATCGACCCGGTGCTGGAAACAACAGGGCCAAAGTTATTGGTCAATTTAGCCGTATTCTGCAGTTGCTTGTCACCGTTAGTCTCAAAAATGGAGAGGTCGGTGATTTTAGTTTTAAAGGTAATGGTTTGTTCGGCATTAATATCCCCCAGATTGAAGGTTAAAGTTTCTTTATTGCTGTCATCTGTGTGATAACTAAAAATGCCTGCTGCTGGCTCAGCGCCGTTTAATTGGAACGAATCTACCACATATTCCTGACCTGCCTCAATAATATCAGTCACTACTGCATTAGGCAGAGGCATTTTATTCTGGTTGACCACGATCTTCCAGGAAAGTTCCCGGCTGGTATAGTCATAAATCCCCCCGGTTTTTTTGATTACTTCACTGGTGACTTTTTGGGTCCCCTGAGAAGTAGAAGCGGTTATATTTTCACCGATTAATTTGGCAGTATTTTTATAATCTTTGCTGCCATTGGCGGCAGTAACCGTTGGGTCAGGTACTTTGGTTTTAAAGGTAATTGTCTGTTCTGAATTAATATCCCCCAGATTAAAGGTTAAGGTTTCTTTATTGCTGTCATTCTTGCTGTAACTAAAGCTGCCGACTGATTGAGTAACCGAATTTGCTACAAACACCTGTCCATCTGGGATAGTATCAGTTACCACAGCATTTGTGATCGCAATCTTATTGGAGTTCACGGTGATTCTCCAGGTAATTTCCTGAGTTGTGCGGTTATATCCGGCGCCTGCTTTAGTGATAACACTATTGCCTACTCCTATGCCTTTTCCAGCTTCAAAATCAACGCCGGGAATGTTATCGGTAGTTAACACCACCTTATTGGTAAAGGTCTTGCTGGCGTCATTATATTGATAATAATACCCATCCGGCACGGAGGTGGAGTAAGTTATTTGATAAGTATCGCTGATGGTATCAGGGAAATTGTATTCAAATACATTGGTCTCAGTATTATAGGTGTAATCAGAAGCCGTAAGTTGAGTTTTAACTTTAGGAGAAGTCTGATTCTCCAAATATACCGTGTCAGTCATAAGGGCAAGTTTGGCTGGTTCAGTAGGTATAATATCGCTTACTGTGACATTTTCCAGATTCGGCAGTTTATCAGGATTGACGGTGATGATCCAGTCAATCTTTTTATCAGTTTGCTTGTAGCTGCCATTTTTGCTGATTAAATCTACCGATACGACAACCTTAGCGTTATTGGAATAAGTTGGCCCATTATCATGGGTCAACCAGGCTTGATTATACTGGTCTAGATCCGCTCCCTTAAAAGCAGTGACTTTCGTTTCAAAGGAAATGATATATCTATCCTTGATTAAAGTGGGGAAGGTATAGGTTAAAGTGCCGGATTTCTCCTCGTTGCTGGCGGCGGTATAGTCAAAGGTGCCTGCCGGATCAGGGGTAGGAGTAATACTAAATGAATTATTCACATATTCCTGCCCGGTATTGATGGCATCTTTAAATATGGCATTTTCAATCGTGACTTCTTCGGGATTTATTTCTGCCGTCCAGGTGATGGTATTGGTTGCCGGGTCATAAGTACCTTTTTTGCTGATTGTGGGGTCAGGCTGCTCGAAGTTTATTTTTACTGTAAACGGCTCGGATTCACCTTCCACCTCAAATTTTATTTCTACCGGATTGGCATTGCCGATTTCATCTTCATCGAATTGGGTTTGAANNGAACCGGTTACATTGGAATGTTGTGAAGCATATTCAGTAAAGGTGATAATTACCTCCCCGTTGGTCTTAATAGCCACATCAGCGACGGTTACGTCACCATTATTTAGAGGGATATTCATTTCACCTATTATTTCTATTTCGGCTGGCAGTGTCATACCATAGGTAGCACCATCAGGTACAGTTGTCTCATCATTATCAGGAATTTTCCAGTCGAAGTGAAT
>DBRM01000069.1:0-3955 GCA_002305965.1 Syntrophomonas sp. UBA1368 | reverse complement strand
TCGCCCAGCAGTTCCATCAGCATGCCCATAATATTCAGTGGGGCAATTACCGAGCTGTCTTTGGTATCTCCTGCCGGTATTTCACTATCATCTGTTGCTTGTTCATCGTTTTTCGGATTGGCTCCCGGTTTGCCATCCTGATCATTTCCTGGTAAACCTTCCGGTGGAGTTAAGTCTCCAGTATCCGGCTGTTTTTCTTCCGGGTCGGTTACCTTCCCAGCATCTTGCTGATCTGCCGGCATAATTATGTTTTCAACCGGATTATCTACTAAATCAGTATCAGCATTGGCTGAAAATCCAGCTAAAGGTATTTGCAGCAGGAAAGCCAACAGCATAATCAGCCCTATCCGATATTTGCTTTTACCATAAAAAAGTCTCATAAAAAAACTCCTTCACTTAAAATGGTTTTTACTATAACCCGAATTACTCTTTTCCTGATGATTGCAGGTCAAAAGTCGCATCTTTTAGTATAGTAATTTTCCATTTAATTTACAGTAAAGTATTTGCTGAAATGCTTTGCTTATTTTGCTGTATTGCTTAAAAACCATGTGGCAGATGTTTGACCGGAAAAGTAGAAAGGTTTATTTGGAAGCTGTATCTTCCTCCGTGAGATAGCTGAAAAGATATCTTAAAGCAGTTTGCTGGTTCACATCCTGATAGGTTTGGCTTAAGGCAGCAGCAGAAGCAGCGGAAGGAAAAACATTATTATCGACGCGAGTATTGCTATTATTAGTCAATTCCAATTTATCAGGCTTGTATTTGATGTAACGTTTAAAAAATAAAGTCCGGTATTCGTTAGGTGATATTCCCAATTCTTTTTTGAAGTTTTTGTTAAAGGCTGTTGCACTGGCAAAACCGACTTCCTCTGCGATAACACTCATACTTTTATCGCTAAAGAGCATCAGTTCAATGGCTTTATCCAATCTGACCTGGGTTAAGTATTTCTGGAAGGAAATACCTAGTTTATCCTGAATGAAATGCGACAGGTAGTAATAGCTCAGATGCTCTGACTGGGCTATTTCCTTGAGGGTCAGCCTTTGCTGCAAGTTTTGGCTGATATATTCAATAATTCTCTGTAGTCTAGCCAGATCTGCATCAGAGTTTTTGTCTTTTATATCTGCCATTTTATAAAAAGGGAAGTAAAGAATTTCGCCCATCAATAAAAATAAACAACTGCCAAGGCGGGAGCGATAACCTAATCCTTGCCGATTCAGTTCCCGGATTAATCGGGCTAAAAGTTTTCTGATCGTATTACAATTTTCTGCCAGTTCTTCACCATGAGCATAAGAATTACAGTCGAAATATACGTTGGTGATGCCAAAATGTATACTGGTGTAAAAATCCAGATTTATATGCACTGCCAGCAATAAATTATGCTCATCAGTTTTGGTTGTCTTATGGATTTCATTGCTGTTGATTAAAATAAAATCGCCTTGCTTTAAAGTAGTTGAAGAACTGCTGTTGCTGATAGATATTGAGCCTTCCAGCACCATTATTAGTTCAATAAACTTATGCCAATGCAGTTCAATTTCATTAACACTATATATGCGCACATTTACCGGTAATGCATCACTCGACCTGACAATCTCGTAATTATAATCTATGTTATTTCCCCTCCGTTTTTCTGTTCTCCGTTCAGCAAGCCGTTTTCTGCCGTTGTAAGAACAGGTTAAAATCCTTGTCACTGATGCTGCTTTAATGCGATTATTCGACTATTATAGACAATTGTCCTGCAATCTATAGGATTATTATCTTATTTTGCTGTTTTATTTGCCTGACGAGAGCTAAAAGCCCCGATGAAAATTACCACCGGGGCCAACAAGTTTTCATTCGATTAAATTTTAAAATAGCTGCTATTTCATCAATTCACAAATATGATTGCTGAATTCCACCGGGTCTTCCAATGGCAGCCCTTCGATCAGCAAGGCCTGATTATAAAGCAGACTGGTGTACAGATCCAGTTTTTCCTTGTTATTTTCCAGTGCATCTATTAAAGCATTGAATACTTCATGCCTGGTATTGATCTCCAGTACTTTATCGGCTTTGATGGTCTGGTCTGTAGGCATGGCATTGAGCACCTTCTCCATCTCGATGGAGATGGCGCCTTCATTGGACAAACAGACCGGGTGGGTTTTCAGTCTTTTGGAAGCCCGCACATCCTTTACCTTGTCCGCCAGTTTCTCTTTCATGTAGGTGAACAGTTCCTCTTCTTTCTTTTCTTTGGCCGGCTCGGTTTCTTCGGTATCGATTCCCAGATCACCGCTGGACACGGATTTAAATTCCTTGTCTTTATAATTCATAAGGATGTTGAGGGCAAATTCATCAACATCGTCGGTCAGGTACAAAATTTCGTAACCTTTTTCAGCCACCAGCTCAGTCTGCGGCATTTTGGCTATACGCTCATTGCTTTCACCGCTGGCATAGTAAATGAATTTCTGCTCTTCGGGCATGCGGGCGATATACTCGTCCAGTGTCACCAGCTTTTTCTCGGTAGATGAATAAAACATCAGCAGGTCTTGCAAGATTCCCTTATCCACGCCGAAATTATCATAGACGCCGAATTTCAACTGGCGGCCAAAAGACTGGTAGAATTTCTCATATTTTTCCCGTTCGTTATTGAGCATGGCCAGCAATTCGCTTTTGATCTTGTTTTTGATATTTTTGGCGATGATCTTGAGCTGCCGGTCATGCTGCAGCATTTCACGGGAAATGTTCAAGGACAGGTCTTCCGAGTCCACCGTGCCTTTGACAAAACCGAAATAATCCGGCAGCAGATCAGCACATTTATTCATGATCAGGACACCGTTGGAATAAAGCTCCAGGCCCTTCTCATATTCGCGGGTATAATAGTTATAAGGGATTTTTTCAGGGATAAACAGGATAGCATTATAGCTCACTGCTCCGGCCACGCTGACATGAACATATTTTAAAGGCTTGTCAAACCCGAAACGTTTTTCCATATAAAAATTTTCGTAGTCTTCAGGGCTTAATTCGTTTTTGTTCTTACGCCAGATGGGTACCATGCTGTTAATGGTCTTTTCTTCAGTATAATGCTCATACTCATCTTCACTGCCTTCTTTCAGCCGGGAAACGGTGGTATCCATTTTGATCGGATAACGGATAAAATCGGAATACTTTTTAATCAGGAAGCGCAGGCGGTATTCGTCCAGGTACTGGTCGAAGTTTTCCTCCTCTCCGGATGCCTTGATCTTGACGATAATGTCTGTGCCGATGCTGTCCTTTTCCGCGGGCACGATGGTATAACCGTCCGGACCTTTGGACTCCCACTTATAAGCCTGATCGCTGCCCAGGGCCTTGCTGATCACTGTTACCTGATCGGCCACCATAAAAGCTGAATAAAAGCCGACACCAAACTGCCCGATTATATCATAGTCTTCAGCCATTTCATTTTCCTTTTTAAAGGACAG
Source organism: Syntrophomonas sp. UBA1368 (assembly GCA_002305965.1). Lineage (GTDB taxonomy): Bacteria > Bacillota > Syntrophomonadia > Syntrophomonadales > Syntrophomonadaceae > UBA1368. The sequence goes on along the minus strand of DBRM01000069.1, from coordinate 527 downwards.
GGAACCACTGCGGGCGATGACCCCAAGGTTATCCTCCAATTCCTCTTTGGTCATGCCAATACCGGTATCGGAAATGGTCAAGGTGCGGTTCGCTTTATCAGGCTTTACTTTTATATAGTAGCTTTCCTTGTTGAAGCTGATGTTCTCATCAGTCAAGGCGCGATAATAGACTTTGTCGATGGCATCGCTGGCATTGGAAATCAGTTCCCTTAAGAAAATTTCCTTGTTGGTGTAAATGGAATTGATCATCAGATCTAATAGTCTTTTGGACTCAGCCTTAAATTGTTTTTTTGCCATTTATCTGTACCTCCGCAATATTACTGTAATGATTTGTTCTGGTATTACTTTAGCACTCTTACCCTGCGAGTGCTAATTTATTATCTATATATAACAATTCTTTTTTAGTGTCAACCCCCTGTAAATACACCTATTAAAGAAAAGAAACCTTTGCAGTGTTTTCTCAAAACTGATCTGCCGGGTAACCTTTCAGAAATATATACCATATGATGTACTATCTGTTATGGAAG
>DBRM01000022.1:52583-69898 GCA_002305965.1 Syntrophomonas sp. UBA1368 | reverse complement strand
TGTTTAAGATCATGATCGTGGAAGACGACCCGAAGATGCGGGAGATCGTTTTGGAAAATATCAACAAATGGGGTTTTGAAGGTTTTGCCCTCACTGATTTCAGCGCCGTTCTCAGTGAGTTCATTAAGTTTGAGCCTCATCTGCTTTTGCTGGACATCAATCTCCCTGCTTTCGACGGCTTTTACTGGTGCAGCAAGATCCGGGAAATATCCAGGGTTCCCATCATTTTTATATCCTCCCGGGAAAGCAATATGGACATCATCATGGCTATGAATATGGGCGGGGATGATTATCTGCAGAAGCCTTTTTCCCTGGAGGTGTTAATGGCCAAGATCAATGCCCTGCTTCGCAGGACCTATTCCTATACAGAGCATGAAACCAGTGCGGTAGAGCATAACGGGGTGATCCTGAACCTGAATGATGCCCACTTGCAATATGAAAATGAAAAAACGGAGCTGACCAAAAATGAATACCGGATCGCCTATATTCTGATGAAAAAAGCCGGCCAGATCGTGAGCCGGGATGAGATCATGCGGGGTTTGTGGGAAGATGAAAGCTTTGTAGATGACAATACCTTGACTGTCAACATCAACCGCCTGCGCCGCAAACTGGGAGATATCGGCCTCAATGATTTTATCCAGACCAGGAAAGGACAGGGGTATATCATACCATGAAAATGAAAGAATATCTCTTTGACCAGATCAGCCTGATCCTCTTTTTTCTTCTGCTGATGACCTTCATTACGTCTGTCATCTTGCTGGATCCGGCCTTTCAGGTGTGGAGATATAACCTGCTGTATATCAACCTCATCGCTTTCTTTCTGTTTGCCCTCTATCTGGTGATCATTTATCTAATGAAAAATCAGTATTATACAAAATTACAAAAGGCCGTGGCGGTGGAAAAAGCCAGTCCGGAGTCTTTGCCTGCACCCCGCAGCAATGAACAGAAGCTGTTTCAAAAGCTATTGATCCAAACCCAGGATCAGCAAAACGCCAGGATCTCAAAGATCTACGAGGAAAAAAAGGACAACTTCGAATTTATTTCCGCCTGGGTCCATGAGATCAAGCTCCCCATCGCCGTCATCAACCTTTTGATAGAGAACGGTCCGGGCAAAGACAAGGATGAACTCTTGTCCAGTATCGGGCAGGAAACCGGCCGTATAGACAGATTGGTGGAACAGGTCCTCTATTATTCCAAGATCGATGATTTCTCCAAGGATTATTTTGTGCAGGAACTGAATCTGAAGGCTCTGGTAAACCAGGTGATCAAAAAACACGCTCCCACTTTCATCCATAAAGCAATAAAGATCGAAACGGAAGCTGCTGATCTGCAGATCACCTCGGATAAAAAGTGGCTGCTGTTTATCCTGGACCAGATCATTTCCAATGCCCTTAAGTACACAAATAACGACGGGCAGATAGAGATCCGCGGTGAAGAGGATGAGCGGGAAAAGCGGCTGATCATCACTGATAACGGGATCGGTATCCCGCCGGAGGATCTGAGCCGGGTCTTCGACCGGGGTTTTACCGGATACAATGGCCGGGAGTTCACCAAATCAACCGGTATGGGCCTTTACCTTGCCAGAAGGCTGGCCCAAAAGCTGGGCCATGACCTGTCCGTTGATTCTGTTTACGGTGAATACACCAGACTAACCATCCATTTCCCCCGGCTGGGCGACTATTACAGGATGACAAAGGATTAAAATGAATCAGGAGCATCCAACAATGAATTCGTTGGCCCTTGAAAAACTATGACATTAGAACCACTCATCAAGGTTTACGTAAAGTCTGAAACAATCTTCGTGTGCGCATACCATTTCCCTTTCTTTTTACAATAAGTACATTCTGAATGATCCCTGAATCTGTTAATGCGGGAACCGCCATTATTTACCATCTATTGCCTGACCACCTTTCCAATCCAGGATAATTCAGCCATTAGACTAAAAAATGAACCAGTCAAGATCCTATTGCCCATATTTACCAAAAGGTAGTAAATATTTTGAGTCGAATAGCTCTGTACAAGGAGACGAAAATGGAAATGTTTATTAATTAACTATTAAAATGGATGTATTGTCTACTTATTCATTGTGATTACGAAAGGAGGAACTATGCTGACGTTACGTTGTAAGAAAATGCTTTCTTGTTCTGTTTTAGTCATACTTATGCTGGTTCTGCTGCCCTTGCCGGCTCAAGCCACTGATTATGGTACGCAGGACTTAACCCTGGGAAGCCAGGGGCCTTCCGTCACTCTGCTGCAAAAGGATCTTACCCTGTTAGGCTTTTATACATATAGCTTAGATGGCCAGTTTGGCCCAAAGACTTATGCCGCTGTAGTCAATTATCAAAAATCCCGGGGGTTGAAAATGGACGGCATTGTTGGCCCCATCACTAAGAAATCGCTCAATACAGCATTAGCAACATTATCAAAGACTACGCCGGCACCCAAGGTGTCAGCCTCTGCCAAGGTACCAACTGCAGGCAGTATTACTCATTACAACAGCCATGAAAAACCGATCGTTGACTCTTTCCGGGCGAATTTTGACGGCAGCCTTGCTCAGACTTTGGTTGGACGTGCAATTTGGTATATGGAATATGGCTATATGAAATACGGACATACAAAATATGCTTCCACGGGTTATATTGACTGTTCCAATTTCGTTTCCCTGGTGTATAAAGATTTCGGATACTCAATTACTTCGGCAGCCAGGAACTATGGCTCGGTGGGAGCAAAGGTCCAGGGTGTCTATGCCAAAAAGATTCCCGGAACCTCCAAATACACGCTGGCAGGCATAGAAAATCTGAAGCCGGGCGATATATTCACCTTCTGGAACTCCGATGCACCAGCCAGGACACATATTGGTCATGTAGCGATATTCATGGGCGTAATCAACGGCAAACCCTGTATCATAAATACCTGTAGCGGGAACCCCACTGCCATAGGCATAATCAATGATTTCTCCTACTGGTACGGTTCAAGCCTCATCGAAGTTCGCAGAGTTTTACCGGCCAGCGCATTTAAAGCTGGCGGCAAAATCACCGATCAAGGGCCGGTGATTCCCACCACATATCAAATCAAGCCGGACAAACCGATCGTGATGCCTAATGACCTTCCGGTGGGCTTTTAAATTTTTTATCTATCAATACGTCTCCTAAGCAAAAACCTCGCGAATTAATAGACTTGCGAGGTTTTTGTGCTCAATATTGTATGTAGCTGCTATGGCCTGGTCAGTTCACAGGATCTCAATACTGCCGTCATCATTTTTTTTATACTTCGTATCTGCTTCCAGAATATAAACCTGGTTATTTTTCGTATCCACTGCGATTTCGCGGTTTATGAGTGTCGACACTTCTTCCGGGGTCACCAGAGTCCGGATCTGGATCCCGTTATCATATAGCTGCAAATGCAATTCACCATGTGCTTTTTTGATTTTCTCCCGCACATGCTTCTCATAGGGTTTTATAAAAACATATTTATAACCGCCTTCCGCAAAAGGCATCTCCTGTCCATTCAAAAATACCCGCAAATTAAGCCTCCTAGCTTCTGCTGCCTGGTTTTATGGCTTCGGTCTTGCCCTCTTTGCATAATGGGCAATCAGCCTGTTGCCAGGAAGTGATATCCATGGTGAGCACTGCTGTTTGCTTGACGCCGAAAGTGACCTGTCCGTTGCTCCGATCTACCAGCACTCCAACTCCGGCAACGATCCCGCCCAATTTTTCCACCACATCGATCACTTCTTTAACGGAACCGCCTGTGGTGATTACATCTTCCACCACCAGCACTCTCTGGCCGGGTTGGATCTGAAATCCTCTTCTAAGGGCCATGACACCATTTTCTCTTTCAGTAAAAATAGCCGGCTTGCCTAACTGCCTCGCTGCTTCATAGGCTACAATGATTCCTCCCATGGCAGGTCCGATGACGATGTCGATGTGATCATCTTTAAATTGCTCGGTTAGATTACTGACAACTTTTTCAGTCATATCTGGATATTTCAGCAGTTGGGCACATTGCATATATTGATTGCTGTGTCGTCCGGAAGTAAGTTTAAAATGTCCTTCCATCAAGGCTCCGGAATCTAAAAATACTGCCAGGGCTTCCTGATTACTCAACATAAATCATCTCTCCAATTCTTCTATGATTTTCAAAGCTGCTGCTTTGCGGTCATCAGCTTTGGTGATAGGCCGCCCGATCACCATATAATCTGTCCCCTTATCCAAGGCCTGCCGGGGCGTCGTGATTCGTTTCTGGTCCCCGGCTTCTGACCAGGCAGGTCTGATGCCTGGTGTCACGATTATAAAATCCGGTCCGCAGGCGGCACGAATCAATTCAATTTCCTGAGGCGAACTAACGACTCCATCCAACCCCGCCTTTTGTGCCAGCAAGGCCCATTTCACAACTAAATCAGCTACTGCCAGATCTTTTACCATCATTTCTTCATGTAATTGCTGCTGAGCAATACTTGTCAAGACTGTAACTGCCAGCAGTATGGGAGGGGCAAAACCTCTTTTGACTGCTTCATCGACTGAATCGGCTTTGGTCCTTTGCATCATTTCGAAGCCGCCGGCGGCGTGAACATTGAACATGGCACAATTGAGCCGGGTCAGTGACCTGCCTGCTCCCCCGGTGGTATTAGGGATATCGTGCAGTTTCAAGTCGACAAATACTTTACCGCCCAGTTCATTGATCCTGTTAACGATTTCCGGGCCGGTACTGTAATAAAGCTCCATCCCTACTTTAAACATGCCGACATGATCTTTTAGTTCGCTGACCAGGTCTAAAGCTTTTTCCTGATGATCCACATCCAGTGCCAGAATGATCTTTTCTTTCGCCTGCACTTCGCTGCCTCCTTTTTGTCATTTATTGACCTGCAAAATATTATATCGTCCAACGTTGCTGCTTTTCGACTTATATAAACTTTTGCAATGAAATCTTTACATTTATAAAGTTCATGGTCTTTTTTACTCTGATTTGGTCTAAAGGACCGCTGCTCCCCTTATTTCTTCCAGACTGGTCAGATCATTTTCCATCATATACTGGTTTAATCCGTCAATAATTTCCCGGGGCAAAAGCGGATTCACAAAGAGACCGGTCCCCACTGAAATTGCTGTGGCTCCTACCATAATGAATTCCAGGGCATCTTCTGTGCTCATGATCCCGCCGCCCCCTAAAATGGGTATATCCACTGCCTTGTACACCTGGTAAATCATGCGTAGTGCTACCGGTTTGATTGCCGGCCCTGATAATCCGCCGAAAACATTGCCCAGGACCGGGCGACGCTTTTTAATATCTACCGCCATGCCCATCAGGGTATTGATCATGGAAATGGCATCCGCTCCTCCGGCCTTGGCGGCCTGAGCGATCTGCACAATATCCGTGACATTAGGAGAAAGCTTGGGAATGATGGGGATACTGGTCACCGCTTTGACTGCCTTGACCACCTGCTCCACCGTATCCGGGTCGGTGCCGAACTGCAATCCCCCTTTGGCCACATTGGGACAGGAAATATTGAGTTCGATGGCCATGATCCCTTGATGCCCCTCGGTCAGGGAGCAGATCCTGGTATAATCATCAATGGTATTGCCGGCAATATTTAATATGACACTCACCTGGTGCTCCCTAAGCCAGGGGAGATGCTGCTGTAAAAATACGTCTATGCCTGGATTTTCCAGACCGATGGCATTCAACATCCCGGAAGGAGTTTCAATGATACGGGGCGGCAGATTGCCGATCCGGGGCTCCAGTGTCGTGCCTTTGACAATTACGGCGCCCAGTTGATCGATCTGCAGATAATCCTGGTATTCCGAACCATAACCAAAGGTGCCGGAGGCGACTGTGACCGGATTATTCAATTTGAGAGGTCCTAATCTTACTGATAAATCTGATTTTGCCGGAGCAGTATCTTTTCTTTTCATCTGCTCACCTCCCCCTGGACCGAAAATTCTACTGCCTGGATATCAAATACCGGTCCGTCTTTGCATATTTTGACCATTTCCCGGTCACTGCTTTTCAACTGGCGGGCGCAGCCCAGACATGCTCCTACACCGCATGCCATGTGTTCTTCCAGAGAAACCTGTCCGGGGATCTGGTTTGCGTTTGCATAGGCAGCTACGGTTTTCATCATGGCATCTGGTCCGCAGGTATAAATATAATCAATCTGAGACGCTTTAAGTTTTGTCGCCAATAAATCAGTCACCAGTCCTTTGAAACCGGCACTGCCGTCATCGGTGGCTGGCAAAAAATCTACACCGATCTCACGGAGTTTCTCAAAGGCCACCAGATTCCTGCGGCTGTCCGCTCCATGCAGGACCTTTACCTGGTAATTCTTTGCTTTTAATACCCGGGCCAGATAGACCAGCGGAGCAATCCCCACGCCCCCGCCAATCAGGAGAATTTTTCTTCCTGGTGGTGAGGTATTGAATCCCTGTCCCAGAGGGCCCATGACATCCAGGTATTCCTTGGTACGGATCCGGCTCATGGCTTCAGTCCCCTGTCCCACTACTTTATATAACAAGGTGATGCTGCCTAAACTCTTGTCCACATCGTAGATGCTGATCGGTCTCCTGAGCAAGGGTGTGTTCAATGCATTGACCTTAACCTGGAGGAACTGGCCTGGTTTACTTCGGGCAGCCATTTCCGGACTGATAAATTCCAGCTGATACATGTCGTGGCTCAGCCGGTTGTGTACGATTACTAAACCTTTTTCCAGAGGCATTCCATACCCTCCTGTTCTAACGGTCGATGGTGCTGACATATTCCTGCAGCGAATGGATCTCTGCCGCCTCCATGGTTTCTCTTTCGATTATAACATCTAAAACTGCCTGCAAGGTATCCAGCGATGTCAGACAGGGAACGTTCAGCTCCACAGCGGCCCGGCGGATCAGGAAACCATCACTGGAAGGTTTGCGGCCATGGGTCAATGTATTTACTACAAAGTCTACCTGACCATCCCGGATCAAATCAACTATATTCGGTGAACCTTCCTTGATTTTCTTGACCTTCTGCACTTTAATGCCAATTTTCTCCAAGGCTTGGGAGGTTCCCTCCGTGGCAACGATCTGGAAACCCATTTCATAAAATGCCTTAAACATTGGCAGGGCTTCATTTTTATCCTTATCCGCCACTGTAGCTACTATAGTTCCCTGAGCGGGTATGCTGACTCCCGCTCCCAGCAGTCCTTTATAAATGGCTTTCTTTAAAGAAGCATCGATCCCCAGAACCTCTCCGGTGGATTTCATTTCCGGTCCCAGACTGATATCGACCTCTTCCAGTTTGTTAAAGGAAAATACCGGCACCTTCACCGCATAAAAGGAGGGACTGGCCAGTAAACCAGGTTCATACCCCTGTTCCCGCAGGCTGACTCCGAACATGGCATTGACAGCCAGTTTGACCAGCGGGACTCCGGTGACTTTGCTGATAAAGGGGATGGTCCGGCTGGAACGGGGGTTGACTTCCAGAACATAAAGTTCATCATTGAATTCTACGAATTGGATATTGATCAGCCCGATAACGCCCAATTCCAGGGCCAGTCTCACGGTATAATCGATCACCTTATCCCGGATCTCGTCACTGATATCATGGGCGGGAAAAACGGCCATACTGTCTCCGGAATGAACACCTGCCCGTTCGATATGCTGCATAATCCCCGGGATAAGAACTTCCTGGCCATCGCATATCGCATCTACTTCTATCTCTTTACCCAACAGATATTTATCCACCAGCACCGGATGGTCACGGTTGATTTTAACCGCGGTAGTCATATACTGGGTCAGTTCTTCATCATTATATACGATCTCCATGGCGCGTCCGCCCAATACATAGGAAGGCCTGATCAACACCGGATAGCCGATTTTTTTTGCTACAACCAATGCGTCTTTGGAATTGAACACCGTTTTTCCAGGAGGTCTGGGGATACCCAGTTCTTCCACCATCGCATCAAAACGGTCCCGGTCCTCGGCCCGGTCAATACTGTCATTGGAAGTGCCCAGCAGTTTAATGCCGGCACGATGCAGGGGGCCGGCCAGGTTGATGGCCGTTTGTCCTCCGAACTGGACGATCACTCCTTCCGGTTGTTCTTCCTCGATGATGTTCATCACATCTTCAAAGATCAGTGGTTCAAAATACAGCCGGTCTGAGGTATCAAAATCCGTACTGACTGTTTCCGGATTATTGTTGACGATGATTGCCTTGATCCCCTGGTCGCGCAAAGCCCATACACAATGTACAGAGCAATAGTCGAATTCAACCCCCTGGCCGATACGGATGGGTCCTGAGCCGATAACCAGCACCTTCTTGATATCCGGGGTATGACCTGCTTCATTTTCATCCTCGTAAGTGGAATAAAAATAAGGTGTCATTGCATCGAACTCTGCTGCGCAGGTATCCACCATCTTATAGGTGGGTAAAACATTAAACTCCTGGCGTAGTTTTCTTACCTGCGCCTCGCTGATGCCTTTAATCTGTGCGATCTCCAGATCAGAGATCCCCATCTTCTTCGCGGCTTTTAGCAGCTCTGCATCCAGTTCTGCATCCTGCAGTTTCAGCGTAAAGTCAATGATGTTTTTAATCTTCTTGAGAAAATATTTGTCAATCCGTGTGATCTGCCAGATGTCTTCGATGGATAATCCCCGGCTTAAAGCTTCGGCAATGATAAATATCCTTTCATCATCCGCATTCTTCAGACGGTCTTTGAGGGCTTCGTCAGCGATTTCTTTGAATTGCGCAAGCCGCAAGCCGTTGATCCCGATCTCCAGCGAACGTATCGATTTCAAAAAGGCAGCTTCAAAACTGCGGTCGATGGCCATCACTTCGCCGGTGGCTTTCATCTGGGTCCCCAAATGGCGATTGCCAAAGACAAATTTATCGAAAGGCCACCGGGGAACTTTAAGGACTACATAATCGATGGCCGGTTCAAAACAAGCGGTGGTTTTGCCGGTGATGGCATTGGGGATCTCGTCCAATGTATAGCCGATGGCAATTTTGGTGGTGACCTTGGCAATAGGATAGCCGGTGGCTTTGGAAGCCAGGGCACTGGAGCGGCTGACCCGCGGATTCACTTCGATCACATAGTATTTGTGGGAAAAAGGATCCAGGGCAAACTGGATATTGCACCCGCCCGCGATTTTCAGCTGGCGGATGATTTTTATGGAAGCAGATCTCAGCATCTGGTATTCTTCATCAGTTAAGGTCTGGGCTGGTGCCACAACGATACTGTCCCCGGTGTGGATGCCGACCGGATCCATATTCTCCATACTGCATACGGTGATGCAGTTATCATTGCAGTCCCGCATCACTTCGAATTCAATTTCTTTGAAACCGCTGACACTGCGTTCGATCAAAACCTGTTTGATGGGACTGCTCTTCAAACCTTTGTTGCAGATCCGGCGCAATTCCTCTTCATTGGCGGCATTGCCGCCTCCGGTCCCTCCCAGCGTATAAGCAGGCCGAACGATGACCGGATAGCCGATGGCATCAGCAAAATCCAACGCTGCCTGTACACTATGCACGATATCGCTTTCCGGGATCGGCTCGCCTAACTCCTGCATGGTCATTTTGAATAATTCCCGGTCTTCCGCCCGGGCAATAGCCTCCAGGGGCATTCCCAGCAATGGTACATTAAATTTATCCAGAACCCCCGCCTTGTGCATAGTAAGAGCCATATTCAGCCCCACTTGTCCGCCCAGGTTGGCCACGATCCCGTCGGGATGTTCCTTGGCCAGTATTTTGGTGACGGTTTCCAGAGTGATGGGTTCGATATAAACATGATCGGCGATATCCGCATCGGTCATGATGGTGGCCGGATTACTGTTTAACAGGACGACTTCGATGCCTTCTTCTTTCAAGGCCCGGCAAGCCTGGGTACCGGCATAGTCAAATTCTGCTGCCTGTCCGATGATAATCGGACCTGAGCCTATGACCATAACTTTTTTTAAATCTGGGTTTCGGGGCATACTATCTCCTCCATTTTTACCTTATCGGTTACATCATCTCGTAGAACCGGTCAAAGTAGAAGCCGGTTTCGCTATAGCCGGGGTATCCCTCCGGATCGAATTGCAGGGAAAATATGGGCAGGGTTTTATGTTTTATCCCTTCCACACTGTTGTCATTCAAGCTGGTAAGAATCTCTTCCAATCCGGTATTTTCAAGGCTCTGTCGATCAAGATTGAAACCGTGATTCTGAGTAGTGATATAGACCCGGTTATTGGCCAGGTCTTTAACTGGATGATTTGTACCCCGATGGCCGTAATCCAATTTATATACCCGGGCTCCCAGTGCCAGACCGATCATCTGATGTCCCAGGCCGATCCCCATCAGGGGCTTTTTGCCGATCAGCTTCCGGCAAGTATTTATAACATATGAGATCGTTTCCGGTCCCCCGGGTCCATCGGAAATGAATACTCCATCCGGCTCCAGCTTTAAGATCTCCGCAGCATCTGTTTGAGCCGGCACGGCATAGACTTCCATATTGCGGCGGGTGAAGGATTCGATGACTCCTTTTTTTGTGCCCAAATCCAGCAGTACGACTCTTTTCTTTCCCGAGCCAAACTTCATGATGTTACGGCGGGTTACATACTGCACCAGATCGCCTTTCATGTTCCGGGCGGCTGACTTGGCCTTCTTCACCAGCCATTTCTGTTCATCGATATTATCGGTGATGATCCCACCCAGGGTCCCCTCATTTCTGATCACTCTGGTTAATGCCCGGGTATCGACCTCAGTAAGAACCGCGATCTCGCTTTTATTTAGGAAAGTGATCAGGTCCATTTCCATTTCATAATGGCTGGGGAAATCCGTCGCTTCCCGCAAAACCAGCCCTTGGACCATGGCCCGTTGAGAGGCAAAACTTTTTTCATTTAAGCCCACATTGCCTACCAGCGGATAAGTCATGGTCACGATCTGGCCAAAATAAGACGGATCGGTAATGATATCCTGATAGCTGATCATTGCCGTACTAAATACCACTTCTCCGCTGCTTAATTTGCAGTCATTCAGCAATTTTCCGGTAAATATCATGCCGTTCTCTAAAACCAGGTACCCTTTCACTTTATATTCACTCCTCTATTATTCTGCCGTCTTCAGCAACGATTTTACCGTTCACTATTGTCATCCAGGGCCAGCCCTTCAGCTGCCTGCCGCCAAAAGGTGTGTTCCTGCCTTTGGAATAGAAATTGTCCGGGTCAACGGTCTTGATCTTATCCGGATCCAATATGGTGATATCGGCGATGTCTCCGATGCCGATGCTGCCTTTATTCAGACCTAATACCCGGGCCGGACCGGCGGTAAATAATTGTACCATCCGGTACATATCAAACTCTTTGTCCAGGAGGCTCATAATTAGCGGTACTGCGGTTTCCAGCCCGGATATACCGAAAGAGGCCAGATTAAACTCACAGTCTTTGCTTTCCAGTTCATGGGGTGCATGGTCAGTGGCAATACAGTCGATGGTTCCATCCTTGATCCCCGCCAGTAAAGCCTGAATATGCTCCGCAGATCTCAGCGGGGGATTGACTTTGGTATTGGCATCATAAGTCCCCAGAGCTTCATCGGTCATTGTCAGATGATGGGGAGTTACTTCACAGGTGACCCGGATCCCCTCCGCTTTGGCTTTGCGGATCAGGTCTACAGTCCCCTGGCTTGAGATGTGACAGATGTGCACATGTCCGCCGGTCAAACGGGCCAGGATGATATCCCGCTCGGCCATGATCTCCTCAGCTGCCGCCGGGATTCCCTTTAAGCCATAAATGGTGGAATAATACCCTTCATGCATCTGACCGTCCCGGGATAGACTCAGGTCTTCACAATGGGACAGTACCGGAAGATCGAACATTTTAGCATATTCCAGGGCATTGCGCATGATCTCGGCTTTTTCCACCGGCTTCCCATCATCGGAAACCGCAATACAACCCGCTGCGATCAGATCAGCCATTTCCGTCAGCTGTTCACCTTTTTGTTCCCGGGTGATGGCGCCGATGGGCAGTACGTTGATGATGCCGGTACGGGCTGCGATCTGCCGCACATAAGCTGCCACAGCCGCATTATCCACAACCGGTTTGGTGTTGGGCATACAGCATACGGTGGTAAATCCGCCTGCCGCTGCTGCTCTGGTACCCGAAGCAATTTCTTCTTTATACAGATAACCAGGATCCCGCAGATGTACATGCATATCGATAAATCCCGGGCAAACAATTTTCCCCTTCGCATCAATGACCCGGACATTTTCTCCGGCTTCCAGCTCTTTATCCATATCAGCGATTTTGCCATTATTAATCAAGACATCCATCTTGCCGTCTACTTCGTTGAGAGGATCGATGACCCGTCCATTTTTAATTAGTACTTTCATCACGTGTTCCTCCCATCATCAGGAATAATAAAGCCATTCTTACAGCAACTCCATTGGTAACCTGCTCATTGATCAGGGCCTGAGTACCGTCCGCAATTTCACTGGAAATCTCCACTCCCCGGTTCATCGGTCCCGGATGAAGGATGAGCACATCTTCCTTGGCTTTCTTCAGCTTGTCCTTTTTGATCATGTATAAATTGGCGTATTCATCCAGCGTGGGGAATAGCCCGGAGTGTTGTCTCTCCTTTTGTATGCGGAGGATGTTGACCACATCTGCTCCGGCAACGGCTTTCTCCAGGTCGTAATAGCATTTTACTCCCAATTTTTCGATTTCCGGCGCCATCAGCGTAGACGGCCCCACCACTCTGATATCACAGCCGAACTTACTCAGGCCGTATATGTTGGAGCGGGCTACCCGGCTGTGTAAAATATCCCCGACTATGGTCACGGCAAGCCCCTCCAATGTTCCTTTCTTCTCCTTGATCGTGTACAGGTCGAGCAAGGCCTGGGTAGGATGTTCGTTGGCTCCGTCCCCGGCATTGATGACTCGCATATCGGTGTTGCGTGCTACATAATGAGGGGTGCCGCTCATCGCATGCCGCATAACTATAACATCAAATCCCATCACTTCGATGGTTTTTATGGTATCCCGCAGACTTTCTCCTTTTTGTACACTGCTGGTAGAAACAGCCAAATTGACTGTGTCAGCACTCAGATATTTTCCCGCGATTTCAAAGGAAGTCCGGGTCCGGGTACTCGGTTCGTAAAACACCGTCACCAAGGCCTTACCTCTTAAGGTTGGTACCTTTTTTATATCCCTCTTGATGATATCTTTCATGGGGACTGCGGTTTGCAGGATCATTTCGATCTCTTCCCGGCTCATGTCTCTGAGCCCCAGCAAATCTTTTCTTTGCGCTAGTGCCATTTCTGCCTTTTGCCTCCCTTCCATATTTCCATATAAAAAAGCCTTCCCGGTTCAGCAAGGAAGGCTTCGATCTCCTTTGTATCTCCCTTGCCAGCCTCCCGGGCTAGTTTAAAGGGTTTGCTTATTCAATTTTTTCCTGTATCACTACTGCGTCCTTATCGTCAAATTCCTTGACTTTTACCTCCACGATCTCGGTTCTGGAAGTGGGGACATTCTTCCCCACATAGTCCGCCTTTATGGGCAGCTCCCGATGGCCCCGGTCGATCAGCACCGCCAGTTGGATGCATTGCGGCCGCCCGATGTCGATCAGGGCATCCATGGCCGCCCGGACTGTTCTGCCCGTATATAATACGTCATCGACCAAAACAATGATTTTGTTGTTGATGTCAAAATGAACTTCTGTACGATGGACCATAGGCTGGGATGACATTAAGGTGAGATCGTCCCGATAGAGAGTGATATCCAGGATGCCAACGGGGATTTTAACTCCTTCAATAGCTTCGATGCGTTCTGCCAGACGGTATGCCAGTGGTCCTCCCCGGCGCCGGATGCCGATTACGGCTACATTTTCCACGCCTTTGTTTTTTTCGATGATTTCATGGGTAATGCGGGTAAGGGCTCTTTTCATATCCATCTCATCCATCAGGATATGTTTTTCTCGAAGTTCCATTGCCGTACCTCCTTACTGCAGGGCATAAAAAAACCTACCATATGGGCAAGGCAAAGGTAGGTGCTCTGATCTATACTGTTCGCCTTGCTAACCTCTCCGGATCAACTTAAAGGAACTTTTCTTAACTGATTCTAAACAATCGCAAAACGGATGTCAATTTATTTTTCCAGCTGCTCAATGATTTTTTGCATGTGCACTGGCAGGTCTGCAGTAAATTCCATGTACTGGCCGGTAGAAGGATGAATAAACCCCAGCAGACATGCATGCAGAGCCTGACCGTTCAAGTCAAAATGCTTTTTCGCCGGACCGTATAAAGGATCCCCCACCACCGGATGATTGATATAGGCAAAATGGACCCGGATCTGGTGGGTGCGACCGGTCAGCAGTTTGACTTTTACCAGAGTATAATTGCGGAATCTCTCAAGGACCTGATATTCACTGATGGCAGGTTTGCCGTCTTTGTCCACTGCCATTTTTTTGCGATCGGTCTTGCTGCGGCCGATGGGTGCCTCGATAACGCCCAGTTTCTCACTGATGTTCCCATGCACCAGGGCAAAATACTCGCGGTTGAAAGAATGCTCTTTGATCTGCTGGGCCAGATGCCGGTGGGACTGATCATTTTTTGCTACCATCAGCAGTCCGGAGGTATCCTTATCCAGACGGTGGACGATCCCCGGCCGCAATTCTCCATTGATACCGGACAAATCTTTGATATGGAACAACAGGGCATTGACCAGGGTGTTATCCCAGTTGCCATGGGCAGGATGGACCACCATCCCCTGGGGTTTGTTGATGATAACAATATCTTTATCCTGATAGACGATCTCTAAAGGTATATCCTGTGCGGTGATGTTGACCTCCTGAGGTGCCGGGATACGGACTCTAATCTCTTCCCCTTCTTTGACCCGGTAACTGGCTTTGTGGATCTTCCCGTCGATGGTGATCTGACCGTCCGCCAACAGGGTCTGCACCATGGAGCGGGAAAGATATTCGAACTGCTCAGCGATGCACGCATCCAGTCTTTCCCCTTCCAATTCTTCATTGATTAACAGCACTTCTTCTTTAAGCATTTTCCTGCTCCTGTTTCTCATACTTGAAGGTATAGATGATCAGCAAGATTCCCCCGCAAACAATTGCCATATCAGCAATATTGAAAACCGGCCACCAGCCCAGGTCAAAAAAGTCGATCACATATCGATACAGGGAGCGATCGATAAAATTCCCCACGGCGCCGCCGGTGATCAGCCCTAAACTGATCTGCAGATGATTGGGTATCGGGTGCTTGAAATGATAGATGCTGATGGCGGCCACCACCACTGCCGCACTGACGATAAACAGCCAGGTATTGCCGTCAAAAAGGCCGAAAGCTGCACCCTGGTTCTGCACATAGGTGAGGTTAATGACACCTTTTATCAACGGTTGGCTCTGCCCTAATTCCATATTGCTCACCACCAGCCATTTGGAAATCTGGTCGAGAACGATTACTGTTAACATCGTGAACCATAAACGCACTTTTTCGTCTCCTCTATCTTGATTTCTGCAGTTTTTTTATGACCTGCTCGTGGGCGAACCATTCGATCTCATCATTGAGTTTCTTATTCAGGGTTAACCCCTTACGGGCGGTCATGGCTTCAATAAAATAATCTGCTATATGTGGATTCTTGGGTAAAAGGGGGCCATGTAAATAGGTGCCGATCAAATTCTTGTACCACAGTCCTTCACTGCCATCCTGTCCATTATTGCCAAAGCCTTTGATGACCTTGCCAAAGGGTTTCAGCTGATGGTCTTCCAGCCATGTCCTGCCTCCGTGGTTCTCAAATCCGACTACACTATTTTTTTTCCCGTGTGTCTCGCTTTCAATGAGAATATTTCCGATCAAACGCTCCTTTTTTCCCTGGGTAGAAAAACCAAAAATGCCCAGTCCCTCCATGATACTTCCATCGTAAGCCTGATAGTATTTGCCCAATAGCTGGTAAGCCCCGCACACACAAAGTACCGGCAGCCCATTTTCGATCTCTTCTTTGAACCGCTCTGCTTTAGTGAGGAGGTCATGATAGACCAGTCCTTGTTCACGGTCTGACCCGCCGCCCATAAAGATCATATCAATGGTGTTGAAATCGATTTTCTCATGCAGACGGATGGAACGAATTTCACAATTAAAACCATAATCATGCAGCCTTTTTTTCAGACAGATCAAATTCCCCCGGTCACCATAGAGATCCAATAGATCAGGATACATATGTGCGATGATAAATCTTTCCATAGCTTTCCCTTCTTCGTGGCCTGCTTTTAGCTGCCGCCAGCCCGGCTGCGCTGATATTCCGGCATGGTTTCCTGTTGCTGCGCCTGCATTTTAACTAATATTTTGCGGCAGGCAAACAAGGCTGTATAGGTACAAAGGATATAGGCGGTCTCACTTTCAATTTTCAAGGTCTGTTCAATGCCTTCCTGCAGTCCGGAAATGATCCTTATACGGGCAGTGTCAACTCCCGCATATTTGATACGTAATGCCATGTCGCCGCTGCGCTGCCCGGAGCAAACTACTTCTGCCAGGCCGGCCTCTGTCCGGGCAAGTATTTCGGCCTCCGCATCCCAAATCCATGAGATATCGCGTCCGTCAGCCGCATTATCATTTAAGGCAATAAACAAACTTTTCCGACCCGGATCCTGGGTCATCATTTGCAGGATCTGATTGAAGCCGGCAGGGTTTTTAACCAGTATCAGCCGACACGGTTTACCGCCAATTATAAACTTTTCCATCCTGCCTGCCCGGGGCTGATAATTAAAAATGGCCTGTTTGATTATGGGATCGGATATGCCCAGTCGTTTGGCCATGGCCGCTGCGGCCAGTATATTATAGGCATTATAAAAACCTTGATACGGACTTTGTACGTCAAGTTCATTGATCACAAAACTGATTTCGGGATTCATCTGCAAATCATGACCGGTAAAATCCGGATGCGGATTCTGATTATTGCATGCCGGACAGTGATATTTTCCCAACTGGGCATAATGATAGCGCTGATATTCCAGCTCATGTCCGCAAACTACACAAAAACGTCCTTCCCGGCTAAGTTCACTGGTCAGCTCATCATATGTCGTTTCAGTAAAACCATAGTACCATGCCTTGACGCCAGTTTGCTGCGCAAAATCAGCCTGGAGTGGATCATCGGCATTTAGAATCAGTTCCAGATCAGACTTTCCTTTTAAGGCATCACGGATCAGCCTGATGGTATTATCCAGTTCCCCGTACCTGTCCAATTGATCCCGAAAAAAATTAGTTACCAACAGGGCTTGGGGCTTTATTTCGTTGAGCAATAAGGGAACATTTGCTTCATCCGTTTCCAGTAATGCATAGTCAAGACAGTGCGTACGGAAAAGACCTG
>DBRM01000022.1:47653-52534 GCA_002305965.1 Syntrophomonas sp. UBA1368 | reverse complement strand
CCGTTGGTGCCGGTCACAATGATAATTTCACGTTTGATATTGCCGGCCAGGTCTGACAGGATCAGCGGATAAATTTTACGTGCTACGCGTCCAGGAAGATCGGTACCTTGATTTCCGGCGATGCGGCTTAATATAATTACTAATTTACCGATAAGGACCGCCATTAACTTGCGAACTTTCATGTTGCATTCCCTCTCCTGCTGGTAGTGCCGGTACTTTTTCTCCATGGCAAAACTGGAGTATGCCAGGCAACTCCAGTTAATAAACATTCATGCATCAGTTACATTATATATGATTGAAGTTAATTGCTGAACCATGAACTGACATCAAGAAACCGATGGGGCCGGTAGAATTTCTTGGACAAGATGCTTTCATATACCTCTTCCACCTTTAATGCCATACTTTCTGATGACATAGCGCGGGCTTTAAGCAAAGCGTTTGTTTTCAGGAATTGATAAAGTTTTTCGTCATCCAATACTTTAATTATTGCTCCAGCTAATTCATTTATATCCAGGCCAGTCAGTATTCCATCAAGACCGTCGTCAACCATCTCCTGCACACCGCTGGCTCTGACCGCCACTACCGGTAACCCGGCTGCCATTGCTTCTATAAGGACCAGACCCTGAGTCTCCGTCAGGGAAGAAAAGACAAACAGATCAGCCGCATAATAGACTTGCACCAAGGTTTCATAGGGAACAGCGCCGGTAAAAAGGATGTCCTGCCCCAAGTTCAAACCCAGATCAGAAGCAGTTTGTTTAAGGTGTGATTCCAACGGTCCCTGTGCTGTAATAACCAATGTTGTAAGGGGGCGCTGTTCATGAACTTGTCTGAATGTGTTAATCAGGAAATCGAGATTTTTCTCCTTGGTCAACCGGCCCACAAAGAGCAATATCTTATTTTCAGCTGGAATGGGATAGTGCTTCCGCAGCCAGTTGCCTTCTTCCTTGACAAACTTATGCAGCGGCACGCCGGTAGGGATCACAGAGATAGGTGTACTTATCCCATATGTGCTGATTAAATCGTGTGTTTCCTGAGCGGGAACGATAACGTGATCACAATCATTACAGAATTTACTGCTGAATTTCACCGTCATATCTTTGGCAAAATCCTGCGCCACAGGCAGATAATGGGTGTATTGTTCATAGAGGGTGTGGTATGTAAAAACGATAGGCAGCCGGAATAATCTGGCATAATGCATACCGACCCTTCCCATAATGGCTGGTGAGTGTACGTGGATGATATCTAATTTGAGTCGTTTGATCTGCTGACGCATGCCAGGCAAAACCGGAATTGCAAGAGTATAATCCGGATTTGTTGGTGCCGGTACCGATAGATATCTGAATACATCCGGTTCTTCTTCGTGATAGTGGGGGTATTTGGGCGCAAAAATATATACCTGGTGTCCCAGCTTTTCAAACTCAGCTTTGAACGTGCAGATCGAAGTCACCACGCCGCTGGTATATGGTTTATAACTGTCAGTAAATATTCCAATGCGCATTATAGTCGTCCTTTCTGATATACAAAAAATAAATCTAATAGCCGTATCAATTGCATCGGTCAATACTATAATACATTGCTTTTATTCTTTGTTACTAATAGACAATTCTTAATAATTTCTTGCAGGTTCATGGTTATTCTTCATATATGACTATTCTTCATATAATTCATAGCCTGCCACTTGAAATGTTTTACCAAATTCCATGGCTTCCGGCGAGTTATCATAATTATCCTGATTGCTGACTTGTTTTATGCCGGCTTCTCTTTGCCTGGCACAGGCAATGCATAGCGTGGTCTCCGGCAAACGTTCAAGACGCGGTAATTCTATCGCATTTCCGCAATTATCGCAAATCCCGTAAACACCTTGTTCAAGTCTTGCCAATGCCTGATCCAGTTTTTGCAGCTGAAATTCCATTAATTCCAAATAAGCATAATCTTTTTCCCGTTCATATAATTCTGACCCGATATCAGCAGGATGCTGGTCATACAGGGAAAGTTCATCAGTCATTTCTGCCAGGGGCACCCTGAATGTTTCTTGCCTTCTCTGTTTCATGGCTTCAAGCTGCGACTTCCTGGCCAGCAATTTTTCCTTAGCGTCCACAGATACACCTCAGCTCATTAAAAATAGGTCACCATTGCCCCCACCCGCAACTGCATCTGCACGATCTCCACCAGATCAGCAATAAATTCTCCAATCACCGGTATATTGATCAAAATGATCCTTTGCATAAAATAAATCACGATAGCAGCCAGTATCGTAAATCCGATTGCAGTACCGAAGCCCCTGGATATTCCCTGCAGGAAATTGATATACAGCAGCCGGCGCGGATTATTTAACATGTCAACGTATTCTGCCAATTTCATCTTTTCCATATTGACCGACAGTGCATCGATTTTATCATTTAAACGATCCAGCTTGCTTTTTTGTTTTTTTTCGCCCACGGTTTTATACTTCAAACTACCCCCCTCCTGTCTGTTAATAGTTATTATTGCCATGAAAATTATATAACATTCATTTTCCAGATAGCTTTGCCTGACAAGGTAAGACATGGCATCCATGCCAGGTGTTAATTATTTAAAGCATGGATGGGCGCAGGGATCCTGCCTTTGCGATTGATAAAAGCCTCGGAAGAGAAATTGTTTACTGCCATGACCGGCGCTCTTCCCAGGAGTCCGCCAAATTCCACCCATTCGCCGACTTTTTTCCCCGGTGCCGGAATCAGACGAACAGCTGTAGTCTTACGGTTTATCATGCCAATCGCCGCCTCATCAGCGATGATCCCAGAAATGGTGGCAGCAGAAGTATCACCCGGTATCGCAATCATATCAAGGCCCACTGAGCACACGGAGGTCATGGCTTCCAGTTTGTCGATATTTAAAGCGCCGGCTATAACCGAATCCATCATTCCCGCATCTTCACTCACCGGTATGAAAGCCCCCGATAAGCCGCCTACATTGGAGGATGCCATCGCTCCGCCTTTTTTTACTGCATCATTCAACATTGCCAGGGCAGCTGTACTGCCGTGAGCCCCCACCATCTCAAGCCCCATCGCTTTAATTATCTCAGCCACGCTGTCTCCGATTGCCGGTGTGGGCGCTAAAGACACGTCAACGATCCCGAAAGGAACCCCCAGCCGTTTTGATGCTTCTCTGCCAACCAGTTCACCCATTCGGGTAATTTTAAAAGCAGTATTTTTAATAATATTGGCCAGGTCACCCAGGCTGGTTTCAGGATGCTTTCTGACTACGTTTAAAATAACTCCCGGCCCGCTGATCCCGATATTGATGGTCGATTCTGCTTCGCCGATGCCATGAAAGGCCCCAGCCATAAATGGATTATCTTCTACAGCATTGCAAAAGATCACGAGTTTGGCACACCCCAGACCATTTTTATCCCCGGTTCGTTCTGCAGTGGCTTTGATTACGTGACCCATCATATAAACTGCATCCATGTTGATCCCGGCTTTGGTGGTGCCCAGATTGACGGATGCACAAACCCTTTCTGTGGAGGCAAGGGTTTCCGGTATCGCCTCCAATAATGCCCGGTCGCCATTGCTGAAACCTTTATGAACCAGTGCGGTAAAACCGCCGATAAAATTTACCCCCACATCCTGGGCAGCCTCGTCCAGATAACGACCGACGGTGACCATTCCCTCTGCAGAAAGTCCATTTCCCACGATCGATACCGGGGAAACTGCAATCCTTTTGTTGATGATTGGAATGCCATAGGTCTTTTCAATCTCATCCCCGACCTGAACCAGATTTTTAGCATAGTCACGGATTTTGGCATATACTTTTTTGCCGGTATTCACACCATCTATATCACGGCAGTCCTGAATATTAATTCCCATGGTTATCGTCCGTATATCCAGCTTTTCTGTGTGCAGCATTGAAACAGTTTCCAGTACTTCATCCTTGCTGAAACTAAAAGGCATAAGGCCACCCCTTTTATATATAATCAGGGGCTATGTCGGCGCAATCCGCTCCATAACCCCTTATAAAATCAAATCCGGTGCATGAACTTAAAAATGTCTTCATGCTGTACGGTTATTTCAAGGTTCATTGGTCCACCTTGTTCCTGGAGCATCTTTTTCAAGTTTCCCACGTCCAACTTGCTTGCAGAGATGTCCGCCACCATGACCATGGTAAAAAAGCCTTGTAAAATGGTTTGGCTGATATCAAGGATATTGATATTATTGCTGGCCAGAATGGTTGAAATCTTGGCAATGATCCCCACCTGGTCATGTCCCAGGACAGTGATGATAATTTTTTCCGGCTCTCCCAAAGTATACTCCCCCTATCTGCTTTTCAAGATTTCCACTACTTCAGCACAGCGTTTGCATAGACATGGGCCGCTATGGTCGGATATTTCTTCAATTACCCAACAGCGTTCACATTTCTCCCCTTCGGCTGCTTTTACCTTGACGCCGATTCCTGCCACATGTTCCAAACTTACAGCATCATCGTCTGGTTTTGCGTCAGTGATTTCTACTTTGGATACGATAAAGAATTTTTCCGGGTCAGGAGTGCGGCAAAGCAGATTCAGCCAATTTTCCCCGGCATAAATGGTTACACTGGCCCCAAGGGAATGTCCGATCACTTTGGCCACTCGAGCTTCTTCCAAAGCTTTGGTCACCACTTCGCGAACCTGCAGCAATCTTTCTATACGTTCTTCCAGTTCATCATTTAAGTATTGGTCATTGGCCGCAGGCCATTCCAGGAGCTGAACACTGTCAGGCTGGTTTTCCCGCCTGATATGACTCCATATCTCTTCGCTGGTAAAAGCTAAAACCGGCGTTAAAATAATTACCAGTGAATTGATCAATTCATAGAGTACAGTCTGGGCGGCTTTCCTTTCCGGATCATCCGGCAATGAGCAATATA
>DBRM01000022.1:43533-47641 GCA_002305965.1 Syntrophomonas sp. UBA1368 | reverse complement strand
GCCACATGGAATTCATATTGTTCATAGGCTTTGGTCACTCTGCGCAGCAGCTGGTCTTTTTTCAGCAAAGCCCATTTATCAAGATCCGTTAGCTTTTCATAAGCAACGGTATCGGTTTCCGGATCAAAATCAAATAAATTGCTCAGCATAAAGCGGCAGGTGTTGCGGATCTTCCTGTAAGCCTCTGCACTTTGTTTGATGATATTGTCTGAAACCGAAACGTCATTGCGATAATCGGCAGATGAAACCCACAGTCTTAAAATATCTGCTCCCATCTGGTCGATCATTTTTAAAGGATCCACTACGTTCCCCAGGGATTTTGACATCTTGCGGCCCTGTTCATCCACGGTGAAACCATGGGTCAGCACTTTCCGGTAAGGTGCCGTCCCTCTGACTGCCACCGCTGTGGACAGAGAGGAATTGAACCATCCCCGGTGCTGGTCACTGCCTTCCAAATACATATCAGCCGGCCAGCTTAAGTCTTTATAAGTTTCCAGTACCGCCATATGGCTGGAACCGGAATCGAACCAGACATCCATGATATCAGTCTCTTTACGGAAATGTCGCCCGCCGCAAGCATGACATTCCAGTCCTTCCGGGATCAATTCCTCTGCTGAACTGGCAAACCATATATCGGAACCATGTTCCCGGAACAAATCACTTATATGATCGATGGTAGATTGATTGAAGACCGGTTCCTGGCATGCTTCACAATAGAAGATCGGAATCGGAACGCCCCAGGTACGCTGGCGGGAAATACACCAGTCTCCCCTGTCTCTGATCATATTAAAGATCCGATCTCTTCCCCAGAAGGGTATCCATTCCACCTGGTCGATGGCATCCAAGGCTGCCTGGCGGAAGGAGTCGATGGAAGCAAACCATTGTTCCGTAGCCCTGTAAATAATGGGTTGTTTACAACGCCAGCAATATGGGTATTGGTGCTCAACCCGGGCAGTCTTCAGCAGCATCCCTCTGGCTTCCAGCAATTCGATGATAGGTTTATTGGCATCATTGACCTGCATGCCGGTAAAAGGCGCAGCCTGCTCGGTAAATCTGCCACTGTTATCCACCGGTGATATAACTTCCAATCCGTATTCTTTCCCCACATAGAAGTCATCTTCTCCATGACCAGGCGCCGTATGCACACAACCGGTCCCGGCTTCCAACGTTACATGGTCTCCTAGCACCACTAAAGAATCCCGGTCATAAAATGGATGCCGGCAAACCGCTCTTTCCAGGGCTGCACCCTTGAATTCCTTGATGATCCTGTAATTGTTCCATCCCAGTTCTGCTGCTACTTTTTCCAGCAGTCCCCTGGCTGCAACATATTGTTCTTCCCCGACTTCAACCAGCACATAATCCAGTTTGGCATTCATCGAAATACCAGTATTTGCTGGGATCGTCCAGGGAGTGGTGGTCCAAATGACGACAAAGGCATCTTCCGGAATGATCCCTTTGCCGTCTTTAACCGGGAATTTGACATAGATCGAAGGAGATGTCTTGTCATTATATTCGATTTCTGCTTCAGCAAGAGCAGTCTCACAATCATAACACCAGTAGACCGGCTTGAGGCCTTTGTAAATATAGCCTTTTAGTGCCATAGCCCCAAACACTTTGATCTGGATCGCTTCAAATTCCGGCTTCAGGGTCAGATAAGGATTGTCCCAGTCACCCCTTACCCCCAGACGTTTGAAACTCTCCCGCTGGATATCCACATATTTCAAAGCATAATCCCGGCAATGCTGCCGGAAGCTTACTACATCAGTCTTCTTGCGATCCAGTCCCAGGGCTTTGATGGCCTGTTGTTCAATGGGCAGGCCATGGGTATCCCAGCCCGGTACATAAGGCGTATCATATCCGGTCATGGAATGGAATTTGATAATGATATCCTTTAGGACTTTATTTAAAGTATGGCCTAAATGTATGTTGCCATTGGCATACGGAGGCCCGTCATGCAGAATAAATGTCGGCCGGCCCTGGTTTTTATTCTGCACCCGCCGGTAAATATCAGTATCCTCCCAGAATTTTAAGATCTCCGGTTCCCGTGCCGGCAGATTCGCCCGCATGGGAAAGGTGGTATTGGGTAAATTTAAAGTATCATCATATTTGCCCTTGCCCATTTATAATTTCACCTCGTTATTTAAATTTCGTTTATTAAAAACAAAAACCTTTCATCCCTAGGGACGAAAGGTATTCTTCCGCGGTACCACCCTTATAGCATCAGCTATGATGCCTCTCAAGCTTTTAACGCAAGCAACGTTCAGACCTAACTTGTTTCGGAATGAAAGCTCCCGGGTGATGTTCAGCACTGCTGCAATAATCTGGCTTTCACCATTCCAGACTCGCTTTATACTTGCGTTTCCCGCCTACTGTCCCGTTCTTAGCTGATCACATGTTCACTTTTCGTGAAAATCTTATTTATTTTAGCATACCGTTCCATTCTAAACAACTATTTCTGTTTATGACCAGCCCGGCTGCTTATATTGTATGAGGCTTTCCTCATATTTTCTCTATTCGTGCTGATATCCTGATTGCTCCAGCCCTTTAGTCCATTATTTTTGCACATTTTTCATTGATTATACAATCCTGGCATTTGGGATTACGCGCAGAGCAAATTTTTCGGCCGTGAGCAATAAATATATGATGGGCTTCCCCCCATCGTTCTTCCGGTATCAGCAGTTTTAAGTACATCTCCGTTTTTGCAGGATCTTTCGCTGCCACCATCCCGATCCGGTTCACCACTCTATTTACATGGGTGTCAACGCCAAGTCCGGGTTTGTTGAACCCCACTGCCAGAATCACATTGGCCGATTTGCGTCCCACTCCGGGCAGCTTCAGCAGTTCGTCGAACTCATCCGGAACCTTGCCCTGGTATTTGTCCACCAGGATCTGCGCCAGTTTTTTAATGTTACGGGCTTTGGTCCGGTATAAACCCACGCCATAAATCAGCTTCTCCAGCACGCTTTCGTTCAGGGCTGCTATTTTTTCCGGTGTGTTGTATTGCCTGAATAATTTTTTGGTCACCTCATTGACCTGATTATCCGTTGTTTGAGCAGATAAAACCACGGCAACTGCCAGTTCAAACTGGCTGTTAAAATGTAGACTGGTTTTTGCATCCGGATATTCTTCTTTCAGCCGGTCAAGTATTTTTAAAGCATGATCAGGTTTTATATTCATGCCCTCCTAATTAAAAATAATGACTGCAGCAATGCCTGCCCAAGAGTCGTTTAGCCTTTTTTCCCGGGACCTCTTTACAGGACCTTACTTAGAAATGATTGGGTACGCGGGTTTTGAGGATCATCAAATATCTGAGAGGGTAATCCTTCTTCCACGATCAGGCCTTCATCCATAAAGAATACCCGATCGCTTACTTCGCGGGCAAATCCCATTTCATGAGTAACCACCACCATTGTCATGCCTTCAAAAGCCAGGTCCTTCATGACTGCCAGTACTTCACCCACCATTTCCGGATCCAGGCTGGAAGTAGGTTCGTCAAACAACATGGCTTTGGGCTGCATGGCCAATGCTCGTGCAATGGCTACCCTTTGCTTCTGCCCGCCGGAAAGCTGGGCAGGAAAAACGGAGGCTTTATCGACCAGCCCTACCTTGCGCAGTAATTCTATGGCCATGTCTTCCGCATCCTGCTTTTTCATTCCTTTGATGCGAATCGGTGCCATGGTAATATTCTGCAGGGTGGTCCGGTGGGGAAACAGATTAAATAATTGGAAAACCATGCCCAATTGCTGTCTGACTTTATTGATATCGGTCTTGGGATTGGTCAGTTCCTGCCCGTCAATAAAAATTTGCCCGGAATCTACCTGTTCCAATTGATTGATACAACGTAAAAAGGTGCTTTTGCCTGACCCGCTGGGACCTATTACACATACGACTTCCCGGGGAGCTATATGGCAATTGATGCCCTTTAAAACTTTCAGGTGGCCAAAACTTTTGTGCAGATCTCTTACTTCGATCATTCCGTAGCCAGTCTCCTTTCAACATAGTCACCCAATATTGACAAGACTTTTGTCATAATGAGATAGATCATGGCCACACCGCCCCAAACCCATACGGCTTCATAGTAAGTGGAATAGACCAGTCTGCCCCGGTG
>DBRM01000022.1:28731-43516 GCA_002305965.1 Syntrophomonas sp. UBA1368 | reverse complement strand
GCCTGGGGCAGGATAACCAGCCACATCGCCTGAACGTGGTTCATCCCCAGTGATCTGGCTGCTTCCATCTGGCCTTTGTCAACTGCCTGAATACCTGCTCTTACGATTTCAGCAATATAGGCTCCGCTGTTTAATGAGCAGGTGATGACCGCCGCTTGAAATGGTGAAGTTTCAGTCAAAACCAACGGAAGCACTCCGAAATACATCAATAATATCTGTACAAACAAAGGAGTGCCACGGAAAAAATCAATGTAGACCGCTGCCAAAAACCTAAGTATGCGGCTCCCGGACATTTTGAACAAACCAAAAAACAATCCCAGCAGCATACCAAAGGCCACAGATAAAGCAGTAATTTTCAGCGTTAAGAGGGCGCCTTCCAGTAAATATCCTAAATGGGAAGTGAGGATCACATATCCTCTGATTCCCATTAAATATTCAGTTAAACTGGTACCGGTTATGATATTGAGTGCAGTAACGTACATAAAAAATATCCTTCCGCAAAATGAAAGCGCGGGGCTGCCCGCGCTTATCGTACTCAGGCTAAATCAGTTATTCAAACCATTTAGCATAGATCTCGTCATAGGTCCCATTGTCTTTTATCTTCTGCAAACCGTCGTTTAGTTTATTCAGCAATTCGGCATTGCCTTTCTTTACCGCGATCCCATAGTTATCTTCGGCAGCAAAGACTTCCCCGACAGTTTTCACTTTATCTTTGCCTTCGGTATTTACATAATACATGGTGACCGGATGGTCATTGATGACTGCATCAACCACACCATTTTCCAGAGCCATATAGGCTTCACCGGTACTGTTGAAGATACTTACTTCCGTGGCGGCATTCTTTTCTTTTACTCCATTGCAGGCATCCGCTCCGGTCGTACCGATCTGGGCGGCGATCTTTTTACCTTCCAGATCTTCCAGGCCTTTGATATCATTGTTATCAGTTTTTACAGCCACAATAAGCCCAGCCTGGAAATAAGGCTCTGTAAAATCAACTGATTCTTTCCGTTCATCAGTGATGGAGATTGCAGCTATGGCACAATCGATCTGGCCGGTTTGAATCGCCGGGATCAATGCATCAAATCCCAGACTGTTGATCTCAACTTCCATGTTTTCTTCTTCCGCGATGGCTTTGATCAGCTCCATGTCAAAACCTACATATTCTCCGCCTTCCATAAATTCCATGGGCGGGAAGGTAGTTTCAGAACCAACCACCAATTTGGTCTTTTCTTCTCCTGCAGGCGGCTGTGCGGTCTGATCTCCCGATTTATTACTGCCGCAGCCAACGGCGGTGAAAATTAATCCTAAAATAAGCAGCCCGGTTAAAATCAATCTCATTTTTTTACTCATTAAAACAACCACTCCTTCTTTTTCTTCAATTTCCTCTCCCGAAATTCATTATATCGATATTATAACGAGTTATAAATTAATCGACAATGATTAAATCAAATAATTACATGTAGTGAATCGTCAACAAAAGGAAGCTTGGGTTATCCAGAGTTCATCCCTTTTCCGTCAGGGTATAATTATTCACAGGCAGGTAAGTTTAATTATCTGCTTGATTTTATGTTTTGCATTATGTAATACACTGCTGGTTAACCTAAAGGAAAAAGAGGTCGGAGAATTGTCAAACTTCAGCCCAAGAGCCCAGGCAGAAGTGGCTATATTATTAGTAGCAATGATTTGGGGTGCTACCTTTGTAGTTGTTAAAGAAGCGCTGGCTGAGATAGGTCCTTTTTTGTTTTTAGGTATTCGTTTTGTCATTGCATTTTTTGTCCTGGTCCTGCTCTCCTTTCATAATATCAGACAGATCAAACCTGCCACCCTGTCGGCAGGCTGTTTATTAGGCTTCTTTCTGTTTATCGGATATATTTTTCAAACGGTGGGCTTGCAGCACACCACTGCATCCAATGCGGCTTTTATTACCGGTGTCAGTGTGGTATTGGTTCCAATCATCTATGCGGCCATCAGTTTCAGGTGGCCCGACTTTAAAACTGTCCTTACCGGTTTGCTGGCAGTCATCGGCTTGTTTTTGATGTCAGTTAAGTCTGGTACTTTTGTCCTGGCTTATGGTGATATCCTCGTACTTATCTGTGCCCTTGGTTTTGCTCTCCATGTGGTATTTGTAGCCCGATTATCACATCACCACAATCCGGTGGCCATAACCGGAGTACAAATTCTTTTTGTGGGTTTAGTTTGTCTGGGGATCGGAATCTTCGTTGAACCTTTCCCCGCTCTTTGGTCTGCAAATACCATAACAGCGATCTTTATTACGGCTGTTTTTGCCACTGCTCTGGCTTTTTTGATCCAAAATGCCCTGCAAAAATACAGCAACCCTTCCAGATTTGCGATCGTTTTGGCTTCAGAACCAGTCTTTGCTGCCTTAACTGGCTATCTGTGGGCCAATGAGACCTTCACGATCCGTACCTTGACCGGAGCGGGGCTGATATTACTGGCCATGCTGATCTCCATACTGATACGACAACCCAGGAATCTGGTGGGAACGTCTCATTGATTGCAGCTTTATGTTGAAGTACTGATATGATAAGAAGAATGGTTTTTCGCAACTTTAGGAGTTCTTGATAAATTGATCCCCATATAAGAAATCTAAGGAAACTTATTATTTTAAATCCAGCTTGCTGATAAGTTCTCCCCGGGTGATCCCCTTGATCTCAATCAACTTATGGGTAGAAGTATCTCCTTTTAAGATGGTGATAGATTTTTTCGATATAGCAAGGGATTGGGCAAGAAATTCGATCAGCATTTTGTTGGCTTCGCCTTCAACCGGTGGGGCAGTGATTTTCAATTTCAATCTGCCCTCTTGTTCACCGACGATCATATTCTTAGCCGAGCGGGGCTGCACCTTGACCTCCAGTCGAACACCGCCTTTTATATCGGTTATCCCCAACATGCTATTTACCTTTCAACTCAGCTTTTTCGATCTTTTCCAAAACCTCTTTCAGATCCCTGCCGAAAAAGAACTCTGTCATCTCTTCTACTTTCTTTTGATTCTTTTCCAGTATTTCCATTTGTCCAGCCACCTGGCCTTTGAGTTCAAGATTAAACATATTTAATCGTTTTATAACATCCTGATATAAAACAAATATCTCCATTACCTTTCTTTTGGCATCATCGATCAGCTTTTCTGATTCCATTTGGGCATTGGTTTTGATGTTCTCTGCGGTCTGTTGTGCCAGGATCAGGCTGTTATTCATAGTCTCTTCCAACCTTTTGAACTTGCTCAGTTCATATTCCAGCCGCTGGATCTCTTCTTTCAACTGGGCGTTTTCCACAAACAGTGCCTCATAATCATCCGCTATGATCTCCAGGAATTCTTTCACTTCCTCCTGATCAAAGCCGCGAATGGCTTTTTTAAACTGGTAGTTGTGAATTTCCATTGAAGTGATCATATGAATAGCCTCCTGACTAAATTAGTTTTCAAAAAATAATTGAGCCTTCGTTAAACCGCCGGGAAACAGCTCGATCAGGTCTTGATAGTCATCCGTCCCCAGGGGTTTAGCTTTATTGATCCTGTCGATGGCTCGTTTGTAAATAGCTGTGACTTTACCTAAAAGCGCATGGTCATAAAATTGACCGTCAATTCGTATATAGCGTAAACCGATCTGGCTTAAAGCAGGCAACTCGTTATATAAACATAAGTCAAAGGGATGGTATATATAATTCCTGCAGTCCTGATCTGTCCTGACCACATAAGCCTGTCTCTTTTTATCCAACAGATGATACGCATGCTCGCTGCATTTGATCCGGCACTGGGACCCATCAGGCTCGATCAGACAGTGGTCTGTGATCAACCCGCATAAGGGCCCCTGCACTATTAGTTCAAGAACACCGTCTGTTTTAAGCAGTGAAGCCAGACTATCGAAATGCAGTTCCGGTGAAGCAGTGACCCCTGTAAGCCCTTGCCGGACTGCAAGCATAGCCGCAGCTTGATTGGTTATGTTTAAACCTGCTCCTCCGAAGATCTGACAACCTTTGTCTTTCAGCAATTGGAAACTGCCATAGTCATTAACAATCACTCCGGCAATATTCTGTGACAAATATTTTAAAGCTACCTGGTTTAATAGCTTAACATCCTTCTGGGTCACGATACGAGGTGTTTCCAGCCAGACTTGTACATTTTCAGCCCGTCCCCAGTCGATTACTTCCTGAACCCGGTCCCCTCTATCATCAGTTTGCCGAAATTTCTCCAAACCGATGATCACTTTATCAGCACCGTTTTTGAAAGCTTCAGCAGCACATGCTGCATTTTGTACTTTGATGGTGAGTTCTTTAATCTTGCTATTATTTATAAAGCCATCGGTGCTTATAAGACTTGGTCCATCAACTGCGGACAGTCGCTTTAAGTTGATCGACCGGCTGATAAACTTTGGTTCTCTGGTACCGGTAGGATCTACATAGCTATGTACCGGTTTGCCCCATAAGTTACCGGTGGTAAAATTTCTTATTTTCCTATTTTCCAGTTCTTGCATTTCATCCTGGTCAATACCAGGATCTTTCGGATCACGGATAATCCTGTCCAATGCCCGGCGATAAGTCTTCACCAGGTGGCTCAGATATTCTTTGTCCCTCATCCTGCCTTCAATTTTGAATGATACCACTCCTGCATCGATCAAAGCAGGCAGGCAGGGATAAAGGCATAGATCATTGCTGGCCAGGAGGTACTGATATTCGCCATCCGCAGTCAGCGCATACTGCCATCGGCAGGGCTTGACACAACATCCCCGGTTGGCACTTTGTCCGGAAACAAAACTGCTTAAATGGCATTGGCCGGTATGTGATATACATAAGTCACCATGGACAAAAAATTCAATTTCCAAATGGGTTTGCTGATGAATGGCTGTGATTTCTTCCAGACTTAAATTTTTCGAAAAGATCGCCCGGGTAAACCCCAGGTCTTCCAAATACTGCGCTGCCGGTATACTGCCAATTCCCATCTGCACACTGGCATGCAGCGGAGTCTTCAGACCCAGTTCCTGTGATATTTGAACAATGCCCATATCCTGGACGATAAAACCATCGACCCCGATATTTTCCAGGCCTTGCAGATATTCTTTGATCTGACTGATTTCCTGGTCATGGTATAAGCCATTGACGGTAATGTATAGCTTTTTGTTTTTTTCGTGGAGCAAATCTGCCGCTGCTTTGATTTCCTGTTCAGAAAAGTTGAAATCAGGTCTCAGCATGCGCATATTGAAACCTTTTCCGCCTAAATATACTGCATCTGCACCTGCTTCAATGACCTGCTCCAATGCGTCCCATTTACCGGCAGGTGCTAAGAGCTCAAGTTCTGGAAATTCCATGATTTAAAACCCCGTTAACAACATATACAAGATTTGCGTTACCAATCTTTGAACAATGGTCAAAACAAAAATGACAATAATGGGAGAAAAGTCAATGCCTCCAACCACCGGAACCAATTTATAAAAAGGCCTCATTACCGGTTCGGTAATATCATAGACAAATTTAATGATCGGCTGGTAAGGATCATGTCTGACCCATGACAGCAATACTCTGATAATAACCAGCCATATAAGGACCTGAAAAGCGATATTCACTATATTTATGATCTGAACAGCCGTATATGTTGACAAACTGCTTCCTCTCCTTCGTTTTATTGGCCTAATTCTGCAGCACGTTGGAAAGCTTTTTGTACCGCTTCCAAATACGCTGACCTGATCCCCCGGCTTTCCAACTCTGAAACTGCCGCCATGGTCGTACCCCCGGGAGAAGAAACCTTTTTCCGCAAAATCGCCGGATCCTCACCAGTCTTTTCCAGCAATTCAATACTTCCCTTAATCGTCTCAATAACTAAAAACTGCGCTAATTCATGATTTAAGCCGATGCTCTGAGCCGCATTGATCAAAGCTTCCACCATCAGAAACACATAAGCCGGACCACTGCCAGAAACAGCCGTAATGGCATTTAAATAATTTTCATCTATAATGACGCATTTGGCAATATTAATAAATATTTGTTCAGCTAATTTAATATGACCGGCTGCGGCATAATTTCCGCCTGAAATAGCAACAACTCCCATGCCTGCAAGGCAGGGAGTATTAGGCATCGTTCTTACCACCGGGATCGGTCCGGTTTTTGTTTCCAGAAATTTTATGGTTATGCCCGCTGCTACTGATATCAACAGTTTTTGTTGGCTCCAGTAAGGGGTGGTATTATTAAGTACATCCTTGACCTGCTGTGGCTTTACCGCTAACAGAATAATATCACTGGACTGAATCAAATCAGGTACGGACTGAAAGACTGCCTTAAACTCCCGGGTAAATAGGCCGATCCTTTCCTGGCTTATATCATTGATAAATATCTTCTGTACAGCAATACTGCTGTTTTCGGTCAGTCCCTTGGTAATCGCGTAAGCAATCTCTCCGCATCCGATAATTCCAAGCGAAAAGGGCACTATTTGCTGCCCCCGTAATTATTGAACAGACTGCCTCTTCTGATCAAACGGAGATCTTTGGAGATCTCAACATTACTGGGCGTAAAAATAAATATCGTTTTCCCCACTTGCTGACTGTTGCCTTCCAAAGCGTAAGTCGTTCCGCTGATAAAATCAACGATTCTTTGACAAGCATCCGGAGGCGTGTTTTCCAGATTTAAAATGACTTGCCGTCTATTTTTTAAATGGTCTGCCAATGCCTGAGCTTCATCGAAGTTCTCCGGTTCACATACCACTACTTTCATATTCTTATTGGTATGTATACTGACTACATTCTGTACACCCCGGGAACTGCCCTCATTGATGTCAGAGGTTTCGAGCATTTCATCATCCAATTGATCATTTTCCACACCAAACCATGCCCAAAATTTTTCCATCAAAGCCATACATCTAACCTCCCCGATATAATTAGAATACTTTTATTTAAAACCTGTCTGTCAGGTGTTAAAAAGGGAACTGCCAATCCTAACAATATTAGCTCCTTCTTCAATGGCAATTTCATAATCCTGAGACATTCCCATCGATAAATAATGCAGGTCACAATGCTTAAAATCTTGTTTTAACATCATCTGCCGGATGTTTGACATTTCTCTGAAAATACTTCTTATTTCTCCCGTTGGCGCTTCAAGGGGTGCCATGGTCATAAACCCGGCTATTTTCATCATCTTCAGTTGTCCGGCTTCTGCCAGAAAACTCTTGACCAAATCTGGTGCCAAACCGGATTTCTGTTTTTCGCCGGAAATATTGACCTGTAATAAAACCTGCGTTTCCATTTTTACGGCCTGGCTGGCTTTATTTATCTCTTCCGCCAATTTCCATCGATCCAAAGAATGGATCAAAAAAGTTTTCCCAACTATGCTTTTAACTTTATTGGTCTGGAGCTGACCGATAAAATGCCATCTGGCTACCGGCAGGTTCTCTTGTTTCAAGATGAAATTATGAGCCCGGTTCTCGCCGAAGTGGCTGATCCCCAGTGAATACGCCTTAGAGACCGTTGCAGTGTCAACGGTCTTGCTTACTGCCACAAGCAATATGTCGGCAGGATTTCTGCCGCTTCTTGCAGCAGCTTTTTCAATGTTGCGAGTGATTTCGGCGTAATTCTGTCTTAATTTTTCCATATTTTTTATAAAAACTCCCAGATATAATATTACCATAGTTTTGGGATTTTATATATAAAATCTGCCTTTTTTATGGTTTTTTATCCATAATAATGTAATATATTATTTTTTTATAAACCGCTGTTTTATTGCAGGCCGATCACAGCCGCCATTCTTCCGGTTTTGCCACTTTCAGCTCGATATGAAAAAAACAGCTCATTTTGGCATTTGGTGCATAGTTTACAAATGGCAATGTTTTCATTTTGCAGGCCGGCCTGCTGCAGTAAACAGGAATTGGTCAAGGCCAGATCCCAGAAGAACCTATCGTCTTTCTGCAGTAAAACAGAGTCAAAGTCATGAAATTCATTTCGTACCCGATCTGACAATTCCCGGTCTATTTCAAAACAGCAACTGGCTATTCCTGGACCGATGAATGCCTGGAGATTGTTGAGTTCGACCTGGTATTGCTGCTGCATCATTCCTGCTGCCTGTAAAACAATTTTGCCCATCGTACCTTTCCAGCCGCTATGGACCAAAGCAATTACTTTTTTTACAGGATCGAAAAGAAACACCGGCAAACAATCGGCATAAAAAAGCGCCAAATAAAGGCCTGATGTATTGGTGATCATGCCGTCATAACCGGTCAATGCTGTATTATATGCCAATGCTCCCCTGCCCCGGTCTGCCTCGCTGACAATGGCTACCTTGTTTCCATGCACTTGTTCACAACAGACCAAATCACCCACCTGCCTCCCCCAGATGCTCATAAGCTTCTGCCGGTTGCGGATGACTCTATCTGGTTCATCTCCTACATGCAGTGCCAAATTCAGAGATTCAAACGGCTGCCGGCTTTCTCCCTGACGCCGGCTGGTAAACAGCATATCTGTCCCGAGTCTTTTCCACTCAGGTATAGTCATATATTTGATTCCCTGTGATTCTTCCCATTGCCAGTTCAGCATTTGTCCTGCCTCCCTTTTTGGCTTACAATGATTTTAAATGGAGGTGCATTGATATGGATTGCCCAAACTGTAAAATCCCTTTAAACCAGGAATACCGCTGCTTAACCTGTGACTTTGACGTAAACGATGCCCCCTGGGTCATTATCAAAAAGGTCTACGCACCCAATGAATTGATCATTAAAAGTGTTCTGGAGTCTTATGGGATCCCGGTGAAGATCGCAAGCAAAGAAGTCGCCCAGATGCCGGTTTCCATTGGCCCTTTGGCCGAAGTTAAAATTGCCGTGCCGGAAAGTGAAGCTGACACCGCCTTAGAATTATTGGAAGAACTGAGCGAAGACTCTTAGCTTCTTTCAACAAATTTCTGTATTTTCCCTGCTAACTATAGAAAAGATTGACTTAAAATGCAAGCATAATGGCAATATGTAAGCAGGTTTTTGATAAAAGGTCCTCCGGAAGTGAGAAGAATGGAAATGATGGAAGTGTTCTGTGCAGGTAAAACTTAATTATTCCTGTTTTTTAAGCTGCTCTATGGTATTTATAAAACTGTTTAAATCGGTAAATTGCCGATAAACAGAAGCAAAGCGGACGTACGCTACCTCGTCGATCTTCTGCAGCCTGTCCATGATTTTTTCGCCGATTTCCTCGCTGCTTACTTCGCGGTCAAAATTGTCCCGCAATTCCCTTTCCAGATCCGATACTAACAACTCAATCTGATCGGCACTGACCGGTCGTTTTTCAAAGGCTCTTGTCAGGCCTCTGATGATTTTGTCGCGGTTAAATTGTTCCCGGCTGCCGTCTTTTTTAATCACCAGTAAAGGGCGTTCTTCCACTTTTTCATAGGTTGTGAATCTTCTTTTGCATGCAATGCATTCCCTTCGTCTTCTGGTAATGGAATTATCTTCATTGGAACGGGAATCTACCACCCGGCTATCATCTTCGTTACAATAAGGACAACGCACCTGCAGCTCACCTCATTTATTATAAATACTAGCTTGTCTGCCCTAATTATGTCTAAAAGCCTTCCCATTTGCAACTTTTATACTTAATATTGATCATCATCACTGATATAATCGCGCCGGTAAGCATCTATTTCGCTGGCAACCGGAACTTCTACTAAAATCACATCCCGTCCGATCCTGATAATCTTGTTCCAGGGAACCGTCATTTCTTCTCTTTTGGAGAAAATAAACCCTTTTGCCCTCCCCGGCAGGACCAATCCCAGCACTCTGCCATTATCCAGATCCAGATCAATATCAATGATATTACCTAATTTCTTACCGTCAAGGACATTGATCACGTCCCGGGCCTGCAAGTCAGATATTTTTATCATGTTCTCACCTCTTTTGCTAATAATGTGTCCAATTTTAATATATGAAAAGCAAAGAGGAATATTGACTGAAGTATTAAATTTTCCTGTTAAAAGATATTTAATTTTTTGTTCATCCGCTGCCAGTAATATCGAAAATATGAATTGCCTTTCATGACCCCTTTGATCCCGCTGCCCGATTTTATCGTGTTTTCGATTAGTTCCTGTTCTCTTTTCACCGCATAAAGCATAATTTCCAGAAGCTTCTGTTCGGATACGTTTTTTCCATCTACGGCTTCTGCTTTTTGCAGCAGCTCGCCCTGCAAAAGGTCTCTTTCCCGGTAGTATTTATCTAAATCAGGGATCTGGTTCATCAAGACCATGCGATGAAGGGTTTCCCTTTGCATCCAGTACCGGATGGCATTGGTTTCTTCATCTTCATTGAATGTCACCGGTTCTCCATCAATCAGCCACAAAGGTTTGTAAACTGCCAGGCAAGGGGTGGAACAACCGGTCACCCAATACAAACAGCTATTTTCTTTTAATGATGCAATATAGCTGCCGGTGGTATGATCTCCAATGAGCCCGCCGCCATGCATGCAGACACTTCTCAGGCTTGCCCGGTTAAATTGCTTTCCTTCCGTTTTCGGATCATGTGAGCGTAAAATCGCCATCATGTTTTCCACCGAAACCAAAGGTTTCTTATTTTCCAGACAGTTTATGGTTTCCCAGCCCCGATTTTTCGAGCCGCTGAAATAAGTGTAAAGCGGATCACTGTATGAGCGGGAAAAATTGAAATTCTCGCCTGCTTTACACCAGCCTTTGGCAGCGGCATGCTCATACAGCTCCGGATGTGCCTTGTCAAAGGTTTCACCGATGGTCAAACCATTTGAAATACTACGAACCTCAGTGACTTTTTCAGCGGCCCAATAATTCCCCGCTGTTTCCAACACCCAAGCCGAATGCAGATCTGCTATTAAAAAGGAATTATGATAGGTAAAAGGCTTTTCAAAACCGCAGTTTCCTCCCTGCCCATACCTTTCCAGCAGCTCTATAATGAGTTCCATGGCTTCTTCACTGGTTGCGCAGCGTTCAAGGGCCAATCGCACCATATCCATGCCGGTAAGGCTTTCCGGTCCGTATTTTTCCCGGGTAAAAACCGCTTCATTACCGATATTAAGACCGAATTCATTACAGCCCATTTCACATCCCCAGATCCAGGACGGTTTTAGCAGCAGCACCTCATTGGTCTCTTCCGCCTGGTCGATCTCAATATAGGTTAACTTTACTTTACTGCCCTTTTTATACATTTTGCGCGGCACGCGGATCATAATGTGGGGTTCATTTGGCTGCCGGTCACTGTTCTTGCCGAATATCACTGCGCCATCCCTGGTGGAATTTCCTAACGCGACCATGGTGTCACACATTAATAGTCCCCCTCTGCTTCAATCAAAATGCTTCCTCTTAATAATACCTAAAAAAGCTTGCTGCTTATATCAATAAAACTATTATTTTTGCTTTAGCTGCCAAAAAATGATATCTAATAATTTTGGAATATTTATGGATTGAAGCTAAAATATTGTATAATAAAGAAAATCAAAAGGGGGCATGCTTGATGGATTATAAACAAATTCTAGAAATGGCCATAGAAAACGAAATCGAAGCCTATGAATTTTATTCCTCAGTCGCTGCAAAAGATCTGGAACCTTCACTGAAAAAATTATTCGCCGAACTGGCACAGGAAGAAGCAAATCATAAAAAAATACTGGAAGCCTTCTTCAAAAATCCCGAGAAACCTCTTCAGTTCAAACAGACAGATGATTACAAAGTTGCCGAAACCGTTGACAGACCTGCTTTAAGTACCTCCATGAAGCCGGCAGATGCTCTGGCATTAGCAATGAAGAGAGAACAGGAAGCCATGGAACTGTACAATGTTTTTGCCCAGGCAAGTGACACGGAAGAACAAAAAGCAACTTTTCTGGAATTAGCCAAGATGGAGCAAGGGCATAAGACTCACCTGGAAAACTTATACACCAACACTGCTTTTCCAGAAGTCTGGTAAACTAGAATAGCATCAAGCCTGTTGATATAAAGTCAGCAGGCTTTTTTATTGGAAGCTCCGCGTTACCCTACCTTTCTTAAATCGTTCCATAATTAAATAATTATTTCAGAACATTTGTTTGTATTTAATATTTTTGTTATACTGGTTTCAAATCAAGAAAGCAGGAGGTTTACATGAGAACCGGAACTGCCGATCTTCCTTTGCATGGGGGAAAATGCCCGGCCTGGCTGTTTGTTCATATGAAGGCCTTATGTGCGGCTATTGTGGAAGTAATTATCGAAGACCAAGGCACAGAAGAAGTTTTGAAACGTTTAAGTGATCCTTACTGGTTTCAAGCCCTTGGCTGTGTGGCCGGTTTTGACTGGCATTCTTCAGGAGTCACCACAACTGTCTGCGGTGCCTTGAAAGAGGGTCTGGCAGAGATAGGCCCCCGGGCGGGATTATTTATAACCGGCGGAAAAGGCAGAGTCGCACGCGGCACACCCGAGGAAATCATGCGGCAGGCGGATAAATTCCCCTTGGCCGTGGATGCTGATCGATTGGTATACGCCAGCAAAATGTCTGCGAAAGTGGATAGCGCTGCGGTTCAGGATGGCTATCAAATCTATCACCATTGTTTTGTTTTCACCGATAATGGACGATGGGCAGTGATCCAACAGGGAATGAACGAAGATAGCCTGCAGGCTCGTCGTTATCACTGGCTGAGCTCCGCCATGACTGATTTTACGGTTGAGCCTCAGAATGCAATTTGCTGCAATGGGACTGGGGAAACTTTAAATCTGGTATCCGAGGCAAATCAACTGCTGAATCGAACCAGCTGCGAAATTGCCAGGACCCATCCTGATAAACTGCTGCGGGAAATCGTTAAGATCCAGGGCCAGCGGTTACAATTGCCAAGGTGCCATGAAATTCCCAGAACCGCTTATTTAAATAAATCCCTTTATGCGGCTTATGATAGGCAACCGCAGAATTTTGAACAGCTTTTGCAGATTCCCGGAATTGGTCCCGGGACACTTAGGGCTCTGTGTTTGGCAGCAGAAGTTGCCTTTGGAGTGGAGGCCAGTTATCAAGACCCGGTTCGTTATTCCTTTGCCCACGGCGGTAAAGATGGTTTCCCTTTCCCGGTAAATCAGGCAGACATTGAAAACAGTTACCAGGTATTAAACCGGGCTCTGCGCCGTTCCCGTGCTGGTCACGGTGAACAGCTGCAAGCCCTGAAGAATCTGGCCAAATGGCATAGTGAAGTCCTTGATGTAAGTCACCTTAACTGCACCCCGAAAACCAACAGTCCGGCAGCCATAGCAAGCCCCACAACAAGAAAATATCCAGCCGTCTCCAAAGCTTCTTCGGAATCAGCAATGATCCAACCCGGTTTGTTTTAATTGCATCTTTAGTATGGAGCTGGTCAATTAAGGTTTTCCCATATATACTCTGCTACATCCATCACCGGAACATTTTCATCCTTTGAGACTTTTACCCCGTCGGAAAGCATGGTCAAACAATAGGGGCAGTTGCTGATAATAACTTCCGGACCTGTTTCCAGCAGTTGGTCAACTCTGGTTTCATTGATCCGCTTATAGCCTTCTGCAGTTTCTTCTTCCAGGAACATGCGTCCTCCTCCCGCGCCGCAGCAGAACCCAAATTGTTTGGATTTCTCTACTTCTGTAAGCATTCCTCCTGCTTTGCTCACAATTTCACGGGGCGGACGATAGAATCCGTTATGTCTGCCCAGGAAGCAGGAATCATGGTAACTGACTTTCTTTTTGTCGGCGCCTGAGACATTCAATTTTCCCTGGCCGATTAAATCCGCCAGGACTTCTGTATAATGGAATACCACGTAATGCCCGCCAAGATACGGATATTCATTTTTTATGGTGTTGAAACCATGGGGGCACAGACAGATTATTCTCTTGACTCCGTAGTTGTTAAAAGTTTCAATGTTTTGTTTTGCCAGCGTCTGAAATAAATATTCATTCCCCAACCTTCTGGCCGGATCCCCGCAGCATACCTCCTCTGTTCCCAGATAGCCAAACTTTATTCCCGCTTTGTTCAGCATTTTGATTACTGTTTCCCCCACTTTTTTATAACGGTCATCAAATGCTACTGCACATCCTCCATATAAAAGGTATTCGAATTCTCCATGGTCTTCGCCCAGTAAATTCACCTGGTCTCTGATCTTTCTTTCATCAAGCCACTGAGCCCGGGAAGCCCAGCCAACTCCCCAGGGGTTATAGTTACGCTCCAGATTGGTAAAAGCCATTTGTGCTTCAGATGGTATGTCCCCCTGCCACATTACCAGGTTTCTTCTCATTTCAGTGATTTTACTGATATGTTCGATCTCCATGGGGCAGTGGACCACACACGCCCGACAATTGGTGCAGGCCCACAATACTTCGGGACTGACAATATCATATAAAAGGCTTTGTTCCATAGGTTCCTTCTGGTCAAAGGCCTGGTCTACATCATTTACCTCATCCACGGTCATGGCCAAGCCATCCTCTTTTAAATCTCCCTTGATCTTCAGTAAATAAGGCGCCTTTTCGTCCAGATGTTTCTTCATGGTCTGGATCACTGTGATTTTGGGATTTAATTTTTTCCCGGTGTTGTAAGCCGGGCATGCTTCCTGACAGCGGCCGCACCTGATACAGGCATCCAGATCCAAAAGGTCTTTCCAATGCAAATCTTCGACCTGTTCCACTCCGAATTTTTCAGCTTCTTCAATGTTTTCCATGA
This sequence comes from Syntrophomonas sp. UBA1368, assembly GCA_002305965.1. Lineage (GTDB taxonomy): Bacteria > Bacillota > Syntrophomonadia > Syntrophomonadales > Syntrophomonadaceae > UBA1368. Next base: position 28,887 of record DBRM01000022.1, on the reverse strand, counting down.
AATCAATATCGGTGGGTTCCAGATTGCTGAAAAAATACGAAGTCATGCCGGTAAATATGTGCCAGAGCTTGGTGTAAGCAACCATACAAATGAATAAAAAAGAGATCGCCATGTGAAACCACCAGCCAAAGCGGTGCCAGGCCAAAATGCTTTCAA
>DBRM01000022.1:0-28711 GCA_002305965.1 Syntrophomonas sp. UBA1368 | reverse complement strand
ATCCTTAATCCTTCCACCAGGTAACCAGTAAGTAAGATGGCAGCAATCAAAAACAGGATCCAACCGTCTAATGGTTTGGTATCATTCAGACGGCCGGGGCGCTGTACATATCTGATAATGGCCAGTATAATGACCGCTATCAAAGCCAGGGCGCCCATAATATCAATGAAAGCGGAAAAGTAAACATAAAAGTCTCCCACCATGGGAGGAAATCCGGTCTTGTCCCAGGCGGCAAAGCTGGCGGTAGCGATGAGCAATGCCACAAAACCCCAAAATAAAAAAAAGTGCGATATGCCCGCCACTGGTTTCCTCAAAATTAGTCTTTGTGTAAATGTATTATATATAAAATCGCTAAATCTTTTTCCGGTTTTATCCCGTCGTGAAACATCTCCTTGTGCCAGCAGCCAAACCCGGATCCTTTTTAAAGCCCCATATATAAAGAACCCGATCGGTATGAGCATAATAATATAGATCAACCACTCATAATAAATATTGGCACCGACCACCCTCATAGGTACCTCGTATCCCCCTTCAAGGGGCCTGAAGGCATAAATCATGAAGAACCTCCTAATACTCTTTTTATATTTAGTGTTGCTTTAAAATCAACGGTGTATTCCAAAACAAAATAGATTGTAACTGAAAGAATACAAAGGCTTTGCCTTCAAGCAAAGCCTTTTAAATATCCGTACCATTTTAAGCAGTCGTCAAAAAAATATTTAAAAATATTTTCTTGATCACTCCTCATTATTTCGGGAAAACAATTTGCCCATTACGATCGTGCCTATGATGGCAGCTAAAAGTGAGGCCGTCATAATCCCAATCTTGGCTTCCTGGATCAATTCCAAGGAGGTAAATGAAAGATTGGTGATAAACAGAGACATAGTAAAGCCGATACCTGCCAGACAGCTTAGACCATAGATCCCCTTCCAGTTAACTCCCTGCGGCAAACTTGCCAGCCCTGCTTTCACTGCAGCAAATGAAAATAACATGATCCCTGCTTGTTTTCCCAGCAGCAACCCGAGAATTATTCCCAATGTCACCTTACTTTCAATAATAAGCTGAACTGCATCCTGTCCAAAATTCACCCCGGCATTAGCAAAAGCAAATAGCGGAATAATGAACATGGCAGAAATAGGATGCAATTTGTCTTCCAGACGTTGAAGGGGCGTATCCAGCTTACCCACGGCACTTTCAATGCTTTTGAGCGCATTTCTCTGTTCCTGGTCGACACACATAATATAAAAATCTTCATTTTGTAAAGGAAAGTTACCAATAATTCTCTCTGCTTCCTCAAAAAATTCTTCTGGTTTATATACTGAGCGAGCCGGAATCGTCATAGCTAGTAAAACGCCTGCTAATGTTGCATGAATCCCAGAGTTTTCAACTACGATCCATAGGATCATGCCCAGGATTAAATACGGACTTAATTTTCTTACTTTGAAGATATTTAAAGCGATCAAAGCAGCAGTAACTACAACAGTCAATAACAAATAAGGCATAACGATTTCCGAGGTATAGAAAACCGCGATCACGATGATGGCTCCCAGGTCATCCACAATAGCCATGGCCAGCAGGAAAACCTTTAAAGAGGTTGGGATCCGATCCCCTAAAATCATCAGGCATCCCAAAGAAAAAGCAATGTCTGTGGCCATAGGAATACCCCAACCGGGTGCTCCTGGACCGCCGGCATTCACAATATAATAAATAAATGCCGGGATCAACATTCCCCCGATTGCAGCGATAAGAGGCAGTGAGGCTTTTTGCCAACCCGCCAGTTCTCCCACTAATACTTCCCGCTTGATTTCCAGACCTATGACCAGAAAAAATATTACCATCAATCCATCGTTTATCCAGTGCTGCAAGGAACCTGAAAGAGACATATCCCCAACTGCTATTGATATCGGAACGCTCCAGATTTGAAAATAGTGTTCTGCCCATGGCGAGTTTGCCAGGAAAAGGGCCGTGATCGTAGCAGCCAGCAACAGCTTGCTTCCAGTGTTCTGTGTCTTAAAAAAACGTAGTACTGGTCTGATCAAACTATCTCCTATGATCGACATCTGTTCGTTCACATCCTTTTCCATATCTATTTAGCATCTTACAGATTTAAATTGATCAACAATCATATTTATTTTTGCACATTCAAGCATGTTTCCCAACATTTTTTCTCTACAACTTTATTTGCAATCATTTTTTGTAAAGTCTACTTGACATCATGGGCTGCTAGCTTTAAACTATATGTAAAGCTAGCTTTACTAAAAGGTGGTGAATAAAATGGAAAATCGCCTGAAAGAATTACGAGAAAAAGCTTCCATGACCCAGGAGGAATTAGCTATTCGGGCGCAGGTATCAAGGCAAACCATTATATCTTTGGAAAAAGGCAAATATAATCCTTCAATCACTTTAGCTTATAAATTATCCTGTATTTTTGGGTTGAGTATCGAAGAGTTATTTTGCTTAAAAGAAATGGAGGGTGAGAAATCATGACCAATGGAAAATTGCTGATAAAATATTTGGTATTACTAATCATAGGGGGCATTGCCGTCTGGCAGATCATGACAGGTAATACCTCATTTGGAACCGGTCTATTGGCAGGAATACTCATTGCAGGTGTGTTATTGGGGATTAATTCCCGGCAAATCATCCAGAACACAGAAAAAGGTATGGACCCCTATGATGAACGCGTTTGGGCTGTAGCCGGCAAAGCCTCTTACGCTGCCTTAAAAATATTCGCAGTCATCATTGCTTTGATCGTATTGCTGGGTTCCATTTGGGGTCCGCAGCTCATGGTAAATCCATATAATTTACTCGGTATCTGTCTGGCTGGTTTAATGCTTATGTATGTATGCTTTTATTACTACTATAATTCAAAAATGTAAACTTACGAAAAAGAGAAGCAGAGGCTTGACGCCTCTGCTTGCTTTTTCACTAATTATAAAAATTGCTGTAATTTCATAATGGTATTCCTGCAATCATTGATTATCTCGTGTATGACCTCTCCTGCTGGTTTTATACTTTCCACCTGTGCTACACTTTGGCCGGCGCTCCATATATCACGCCAAAATTCCCGCTGGTTCAGGTCCGGTTTGTCTATGATTTCCGCTATACTTTCCGCCAGCCAGTTGGAATGAGTCCCGGTAATACGATCGGTATAAATAATTTGCTGGGGGCCTGCTTTGATCACTGCTTTTTTATAAGCTTGTTTTGCTCTTGCTTCGGGAGTAGCGATTAGTCTGGTACCGATTTCTACAGCACAAGCCCCCAGTGACAAAGCGGCCGCCATCTGCTCTCCGGTGGCGATCCCTCCGGAAGCGATCACCGGCAAACCAGTATGTTTTGCTAAATAAGGAACCAGCACCATGGTTGAGATCGTACCTCCATGACCTCCAGCTCCGGAACCAATAGCAATCAGTCCGTCCACTCCTTTATCCGCAGCTTTTCTGGCTTGCTCCAAAGACATTACGCAAGCCAATACCACCCCTCCGTTTACGTGAACATCGTCTACGATTAAGCGGGGATCTCCCAATGCAGAAATATAACACTTCACACCTGCATCAAGGCATGCCGCTAATTGTTCTTTCCAGGGATATCGGCCATGCAGCTGAATATTTACTCCAATCGGTTTGGCAGTGGCTCTTTTAATATTTACCAGTGCTTGTTTCAATTCCTCCAGGCCAAGGTAATTTGGCAGCGGGAATGTTCCCAACCCGCCTGCTTCAGTAACGGCTATCACCAATTCTTCATAGGAAATAAGAAACATAGGTGCTCCGATCACTGGATATTTAATCCCTGTCATCCTAGTAAATGCCGTCTTCATTTTACCTTTCCTTTCTTGCTGATGTTACATTAACGCCAGTAAATATCTCCCTCTTTTTTTATTGCCTGCTGCTTCAACAACCGTTTCAATAGTTTTTCAATCGCCATTTTTTCTGAGATTTTATGAAATGGTTCATCTTGTTTGTAATAGTATCCATAGTATATTTGTTTTTCAGCAAGACTCTCCAGGGTGCTGGGGATTTTCAAGTAATTGAATAATATTTCTTCCTTTTTATATATGATATTTAAATATTTTTTCATCGCTTCGATAATATTTTCTTTAAAGATATCATTATGCGAAGTAACTACAATGGCCGGATTGATATCAATACATTTATTAATCGAGGCAATAAAATCATCCACATCACTGCAATCATGTCCATACCATGGCCCAAAATCACTTAAATCAATATCGGCACTGAATAATAATCCTTCTTTTTCTTCATAAAAACAGCAATGCCCAGGTGTATGGCCGGCGGTAAGGATCACCCTGAGCTCCACTCTGCCAAAATTCAGAATATCTCCGTCCTCCAGTTCACGATCAACCATTGATTCCTGGTATCCAATGGCCTCCAGATAGCTAAGCCCCAACTTCTTCTCTTCCGGGTTTTTGAAACCATAATACTCTTGCATAACATCCAAAGCGCGTATTGCCGGTGCATCAAGCCGGTGGGCCCATATTTCAGCCTTGGGGAAACTAGGATTGTTCAATACATGATCTTCATGGAAATGAGAATTGATAATCACATTCAAGTTTTCCCGCATGAGAAAATCAAGATTTTCCTTCCCGCAGCTGTTATCAATAACTGCTTTTATATCGTCATTTATAAAAAGGCAGTTACAGTAAGGGTATCTTGACCGGTTGGGTGCTTTCAGCACATATATATTTTTGCTTAAAGGAACAATCATTTAAAAATCCTCACTTTTTGACCCGTTAAGATTCACAGCCCTGTCAATAACCAAACCTGATTTATAAATTCAATAACTGGCCGATTGAAGCTTTGAGTAATTCAACGGTTTTGCCGCCGCCCAGCAATACCAGAGAATCCCTCACATAGCGCTGTATATCATATTCCATCGCATAGCCATAGCCCCCAAGTATTTGCAGAGCTTGAAAACATACCTCACGAACTGCATTTATCGCATACGTTCTGGCCATGGCAGCTTCCAGGAGACAACTTACACCATTGTCTGCCAGCCAGCCTGCCTGATAGGTCAGCACACGCATGATCTGGATAGACATGGCCATATCTACCAGCATCTCTTGCACGGCTTCAAACTTTACAATTGGTCTGCCGAACTGTACTCTTTCCCTGGCGTAATTGGAAGCGTACTCGTATGCGCCTTGTGCAATACCCAGACTGCTGGCCGCGATTTCCAGATGTTCGGATTCAGTAATTTTATTTAATTGCTGCAAACCCAGATGAAGCTGACTAAAGCCGCCTAATAGATTTTCCCGGGGCACGAAGACATTAGAAAATATCACTTCACCAAATCCCAGACTTTTATATCCGACCGTTTCCACTGAATTAATATTGATGCCCGGGCTTTTCATATCAATGATCAGGAATGAAAACTCCTGATCATTTCCGGTACGGGCCAGAGTTAATATATGATCGGCCCGGTCCGCCATCCGGACAAAATTCTTGCTTCCATTGACAGTAAAACCATCCCCATTCAATACGGCGGTAGTTGTTATTGACGGTATGCCGGAGTAACCCGAGCCTTCTTCCGTTATGCCATAAGTAAATAGAAATTTCCCGGCTGCCAGCCCCGGAAAATATTCTTTTTTTTGCTCCTCGTTTCCTAGAGCAGAAATATTTTTACCTCCGCAGAAGGCGGATGCTATAAAGGCTCCGGCTAGCGCAGGATTGATAGTTGCTATTTCTTCGATTGCTATAATAGCTCCCAGGGTATCCGGCCCGACACCCTCGAATTCTTCAGGGACAGTTAAGCCGCAAATTCCCATTTGAGCCATGGTTTCAAACAGTTTAACCGGGAATTCTCTTTGGTCATCCAACGCCCGGGCTGCTTCCCTGGTGCACTCTCTGGCCAGAAACTTCCTGATGGAATTTTGTACAGCCTTTTGTTCTTCTGTTAATTGAAAATCCATTTTGTCTCTCCCTCAACATTTTTTCTTTCCTGAAGAATCAATAAATCTTATTGCCGAAAAGCTCTGTACTAAGCCCTGTCAAGTCAGCCCACTTCAGCGGGCCGCCTTTTTCAGCAGGAAATCCCAGTCCCCAGATCACTCCCACATCAATCGATTTAAAATTATCGACAATCCCTTCATCCACCAGTTCTTTGCCCCTCATCACGAATTGGCTGAATAGTATCTTCTGAATCTCTTCCATAGGCATATTCAGCGGTTCTCCCTTAAAGCCAATTAACGGCAAAACTTCCGGATCCACACTGCCATCCGCCAGGAAGATCCCCCGGCCGGATTTTTTCACGCCAGTACGCCCGTCATCAATGATCCTTTGCAGAATGGGCGGTACTGTCACTCCTACCGACACCAAAGCATTATAATGCGTATCGATTCCTATTTCATCAATCAGCCGTATCGGGCCCACCGGAAAGCCAAATTGCATCATAGCCCGGTCTATCTTTTCAATTGGTACGCCTTGTTCTAAAAGGTCATACACTTTGAGGAAATAAGGAAGGATCATGGCATTGACCACAAATCCCGGATTATCCCGGCAAATTATAGGACGTTTTTTGATCGCACCGGCAAAACACAACAGATTGTTGACCGTTTCCTGAGAGGTAGCTTCGCCTTTAACAATTTCCAGGAGTTCCATTAACCAGACCGGAGAAAAGAAATGAGCCCCGGCAAATCTTTCCGGGTTGGTAACAGACTGCGCCAATTTCGTGATAGGTATGGAGGAAGTATTGCTGCATATGATGCAATCAGAAGGCACCACACAGCACAACTCCTTATATACTTCTGTTTTTATTTGCGGGTTCTCTGTTATGGCTTCGATCACGATATCTGCATCCTTAAAATCATCATTGATTTCAGACGTTAAAGTTATAAACTGCATCAATTCATCAGCGGTGATCTTGATTTTCTTTTTCTCCGCCATTCCGTCCAATATTTTTTTGACAAACTTTTTCCCCGCTTCCAGTGATTCCGGCATATCTTTAACCACTACCGGAATCTGCATAGTGCGCAGGATATCAATGACAATACCCCGGCCCATAATGCCAAAGCCCAATACCGCAGCCTTTTTAACAGGTTTGGCCTTAAAATCTCTGGGGACCATTGATAAAGGTTTATCCGTCATCGTTTTAAGAAAAAAGGTATTCATGCTGCCCTTGGCTTCGTTGGTTAAAGCCACCTCAACAAATAGCTTTTTCTCAATTTCCAGTCCTTCCTGCAGAGAAAGCTTTATGCCTTCCTGGACTGCTTTGATTGCGGCCAACGGCCCGGGCAATTCCCTTCCCCGTGACACCTTGACTGTCTTTTGCCTGGCTAGTTCAGCGATCTCATCTATTCTTGAAAAATCGTGTACCGGTCGATTGAGTTCTGCTTTTCCGGCAATTATTTCTTTAACAAACTGTCTGGCATCTGCTAAAAGGTCTCCTTCTGCCGGCGTCAGCCGATCAACCACTCCCACCTCTAAAGCTTTTGCTGCAGTGAGATTTTTACCGCTAAGGATCAGATCCAGCGCTGGTAAGCCGATCAGACGCGGCAGGCGCTGGGTCCCTCCGCCTCCCGGAAAAAGACCAACCAGAACTTCCGGCTGTCCGAGGACGGTTGCATTGGTGTCTTTGGCGATCCGTGCGGTGCATAACAGCGCAAATTCCAGTCCCCCGCCCAGGCAGGCACCCTCAATCGCAGCCACCGTTGGAATCTTTAGTTCGGCCAGCCGGTTAAATCCCTGTTGAAATTCATCCAGCCAGGCTTGCATAGCTTCACGGGAAGTAAAGCTTTCCAGAAACTTTAAATCTCCTCCCGCATGAAAATTATTAGGCTTTCCTGATCTGATAATAAGACCTTTAATCTGTTCATCCTTTTCCAGCATATCCATCAGGCTGTAATACTCGGCAAGGGCCTCCGGTGACCAGGTATTCACAGGAACACCCGGGATGTCATAGGTAACGATACCTATTTCTCCTTCCATTTCAAGCTTAATGATAGTTCCAAACCCCATAACCAACCCTCCTTTTTCAGCTTATAATCCGATGATCCTCGCAATAATATTTTTTTGCACCTGGGAGGTTCCGCCGCCAATGGAAAGGATGGGGATCTCCCGCATATATCTCTGCATGCCATAGTCCATGATGCCGCCATATTCCCCCAGAATATTTACCCCTTTCAGAACGATCTTCTTTACTGTTTCGGCACAAAAGTATTTAGTCATGGAAGTTTCCTTTACGCATTCAATGCCCCTGACTTCTTTCCATGCCGTGTTGTAAGCCAGGCTTTTGGCTGCTTCAAGTTCGGCGGCCATTTCTGCCAGGGTATGCTTGATAGCCTGGTGATCACCCTGCCCGAATCGGAATTTTTGTCGGGCAAAGGCAATGGCATCTTCCAGTGCTGCTTGCCCGATTCCTATCGCCATGGAGGAGAGCATCAGCCGTTCCTGGTTAAGTAATTTCATTTCCTGCTGCCAGCCCCGGTTCAAACCTGCTTCTCCGCCCAGGATGTCCTGGGGCCGTACTTTCACATTGTCGTAATTGACTTCACAGGTGCTGGAGCCGTGAAAAGCTAATTTCTTGATTGGTCTGGCACTATAACCCTCGGTTTTTGTGTCCACTATGAAAGCGGTTATGCCTCCATACCGGGATTCAGCCGTTCTGGTAAAAGTGATGGTATAATCAGTCACCCCGGCACCGGTAATAAACATTTTATTTCCGTTGATAACATAATAGCCATTTTCATAAACTGCTCTGGTTTTTATAGCAGCAGCATCCGAGCCCGCATTGGGTTCGGTCAGGGCGAAGCTGAAACCTATCTCCCCCTTGGCCAGTTTGGGCAGGTATTTTTCTTTCTGTTCCGGACTGCCGTTAAGTCCGATGATTTCATTGCCGTATAATAATATGTTTCCCAAGGCCCAGCACAGGACCGGCATTCTTCTGGCCAGATTCTGAAAAATGATCATCAGATCAATAACGTCTCCGCCTGCTCCCCCGTACTCTACAGGAACATTTATTCCAGTAAAATTAAGGTCACTCAGCTTTTTTAAGAGCTCATACGGGTATTCATCTTTCTGGTCAGCTGCACGAACATATTCAGGGGTCAGTTCCTGATCCACAAATGCGCATATTTTTTCCTGTAAGGCTAACTTCTTATCATCTAAGTATTGATCCACCTCTTATAATCTCCTTCCGAATTTTTGGGCATACCTATTCTTCCGGTTTCCTGTGCATCAAGAACTTCATATCAAAGATCATTACCATTTCATTCCGCTGGTTAAAGATCTTATACTGCCAGGTTTGAAAGCCTTGATTTTTTTTGCCGGTCTCACGTTTTTCTATTACTTCAATTCGGTTGGTAATGGTGTCACCTATTTTTACCGGGGCCAGCATTTTCATATTGTCTGCTCCCATCCATGCGATCATGGCGCCGCCTTCAACTTTAGCCAAACCAGCCATGCCAACTGCCATGCCAAAGATTAATGGACCATGGGCAAGCCTTTCTTTAAAAGGTGTTTTGGCGCAGTATTCCTTATCCATATGCAATGGATAAAAGTCCATCGTTAAACCAGCCCAGTTTACTACATGGGTTTCGGTAACGGTAATGGATGGTGTTTGAAATGTAAATCCAACCTCAAAATCTTCCCAGAACTTTTCCGGCATAACCTCACCCCCTCGTATAAATACAATACGATTACTTATGCTTGTGCAGGCCTGAATTTAGGCAGCGTAAATTCATCCGACAATTTTTCGAAGGTAACCTCGACAGGCATTTCACAATAAACTGCGGTCGGTTCGCAGTCAACGATATTACTTAACATCTGTACCCCTTCTTCCAAACGGACCACCGCGATTACGAATGGCATATCAGCAATAAAGGATGATGGTGCATTGCTGCGTACTATGGTATAGGTATAAATCCTGCCCCTTCCGGAAGCCTCCATCCACTCGATCTGATCAGAAAAACAGAAAGGGCAGCACATGCGGGGATAAAATATAGGCTGCCCGCATTCCGTGCATTTTTGGATCATTAATTTCTCTTCTCTCACTCCTTGCCAGAAGGGCTTTGTCCAGCTATTGACACTTGGTAATGGTTTTGTTGATGTATCCATTAATACTCCTCCCCTTATTTACGGAATGATATTGCCGAATATAGCTGCATGTGAGTCCATATAAGTTCCGCCCGTAGAGGTTTCAATAGCGAACCGGGCACCTGGCACCTGACGTTCTCCCGCTTTTCCCATCAACTGCCTGACGGTTTCCACCAATATGGCAAAACTGCCGCCTGCTCCGGTATGTCCCTGGGACAGCATCCCGCCATTGGTGGTCATGGGAAGTTCTCCCCCGGGCCAGGTATGGCCTGACTGAACATATTCTCCGCTTTCTCCGCGGCCGCACAGGCCAAGTGCTTCCAGGGCAATAAGCTGATAGACTGCATAGGAATCATATAATTCTGCAATATCCATATCCTCTGGGGTAAGGCCGGCTTCTTTATAAGCAGCCTGGCCTGCTTCTACGAAACCCAGACGGGTCAGATCAGTATCCTGTGAAAATACATGATGTGTAACCAAAGAGCCTTCCCCCAGCAGATATACCGGCTTGTCAGTCAGATCACGGGCTCTTTCGGCGGAAGTAATAATAAAGGCTGAACCTCCATCGGCCAGCATGTTTGATTCCTTGGCATGCAAAGGCTCGGATAACATCTTGGAGGCCATTACTTCTTCCACTGTTATAGGTTTACGATGCATGGCATTTGGGTTCAGTTCTGCCCATTTACGGTTAGATACACAAACCGAAGCCAATTGTTCAGCTGTGGTTCCGGTTTCAAACATAAATCGCTGCATGGTCAATGCAGCTATGGCTGAGTAATGCATGCCAAAGGGCACTTCCCATTCCGCGGAGATACCTGCGGTGGAAAAAAGATCGATGCCTCCCTGGGCAGATATTCCGGTGGCCAGTTTGTCGGAATGAACACATAGAACATTTTTGGCCAGTCCTGTTGCAATCAAGCCGGCAGCTGTTTTAAGGATATTGCCGGTACTGGATCCCCCTGAAAACACTTGAAAATTAGCCGTGGATTTCCGGGCCAGTCCCAGTTCTTCAACGATTCTGCTGGTGCACATTTCTGTATTGTAAGGTGAGCTGTACATCGAACCGGTAGGGATAATAAAATCTATTTCATCTTTCTTGATACCCGCATCAAGAATCGCCTGCCGGCAGGATTCAATGGCACAAACGATCGCCGCACGTTCGTGATATCTGCCGGTAGGCACTTCACCTATCCCTACAATGGCAGTTTTGCCTTTTAACTTGCCCATAACCTTCCTCCTTTGTATTGCTGCTTCTTACAATGCCTCAATGATCACTGCCCGGGCCGGGCCGTTTCCGCCGCACAAAGTAGCTAATCCTAAAGCTACTCCTCTTCTCCTCATTTCATAAAGCATGGTTACCACCAGTCTGACGCCGGTTGGACCGCCTGGATGCCCCAGCGCGATGGCTCCCCCATTTACATTGGTGATATCTCTATTTAAGCCCAATAACTTTTCACAAACCAAATACTGGGCTGCAAACGCTTCATTGACTTCGATCAGTCCGATATCTTCAAGTTTTAATCCTGTTTGCGCGAGTAATTTCTGCGTGCAGGGAACTGGGCCGTAACCCATGATTTCCGGTTCCACTGCACATACTGCCCCACCCACAATTCTGGCCATAGGTTTTACCCCTAATTCTTTGGCTTTGTCGGCAGACATTACCAGAACGGCTGCTGCTCCGTCATTTAACCCGGAAGCATTTCCGGCGGTTATGGTCCCGTCTTCCTTAAAGGTGGGCGGCAATTTGGCCAGTGCTTCCATTGTCAGGTCAAACTTGGGGCGCTCGTCGATTTTAAACTCGGTAATTTTCCCGCCGCGGCCAGGGATCTTTACCGGCACGATCTCCTCCTCAAACCAGCCGTTCTCTATAGCTCTTTGTGCACATTGATTGCTGCGCAAGGCATATTCATCCTGTTCCTGGCGGGTTATGCCATATTTTTCTGCCAGGTTTTCACCGGTCAGCCCCATTATCAACGATCCTCCGCCCTTCATGCCTTCCCATAAGGAATCGATCAGCCTGTCATCTCTTAATTTGGTTCCCAGGCGATGGGTCCTTAATATATGCGGAACCTGACTCATGCTGTCCGTCCCTCCGGCCAGGACCACATCATACTGCCCCAGTTGGATACGTGCTGCCGCTATATCCAGTGCTTCCAGTGACGACGGGCATACCCGGTTCACCGTCATTCCCGGCACCTTATAAGAAAATCCGGCTTTCAGGGCAGCTACCCGGGCAACATTCACTTCCCTGGTGTCGGCGCAGGTCTGTCCCATAATCACATCGTCGATCAGGTCAGGATCGATTCCTGCCCGGTCTACACATTCCTTAAGCACGATTGCTCCCATTTCTGCACCGGTTAAATTTTTAAGCGATCCCAAGAATTCCCCGATAGCGGTCCGGCAGGCTGATACAATTACAGCTTCTTTAAATTCAGGCATTGCTTTCCCCCCTTAAAATCATTTACTAAAAATCATTCAGTCCTGCTTTTTTATCCCTGCCATTACATCAACAATATTTTTGCAATATCGCATGGTTTTTTTAGCCTCGGCATAAATTGTCATCCTTTGACTTTCCTGCGAACCTTCACCGTGCAGCGCAATGGTTTCCAATTCTGAGTGTGTCATGCGGCGGATCAGATCAAACATTCTTAACCGGGTTTCCGTTGGTATTCCTGCCTTGCCTCCGCAATATTTGATGATTTCCTCCTGCAGCTCAGGAACGCAATAATCCAGATAGGAAGGCCGAGTGACCAATAAACCGCCGGCCAGATCCTGTACGATCCTTACGATCTCATGATATTGATGAGCGAAATGATACTTGGCGATATTAGTGATTACGGGGTTGGGAACGGCAATCCCGGCAATCATTTTGTAATCAAAACATGCAGCATTGCACAAGGCTTTTAAGGTTTCCAGGTATATGACCACTTCCGTGATTTTATCCTTTACATGGGGAGCATTCTCCACACCGTTGTATTCTGCAATAGCTGTGGCCATCCCAAGGAATTGTTCGCTTAAAGGTATACGATAGGCACAGCCGGTACGGCGGTGCAGCAAGGCAAAGTTATAGACCATGGTAGCAGCATATTTCCATTCCCCGCAAAGGAAGACCCGTTCCCAGGGAACGAAAACGTCATCAAATATGATCAGGGAATCAGTGATCATACGGTGGGGACGTTCATTGGGGAAATCATTAGCTGACCTTCCCTGTACGAAAGGACGCACGATCTGTTTGATCCCTTTGGCATTAGCCTGGATGGCGAATGCCACTGCGTAATCTGCATCACTTTCGGACATAGCCCGACATGGAATTACGAAGAATTCGTTGGCATATGCAGCACCGGATATATGTGCCTTGGCGCCCCTTACTATGATCCCCTGCTCATTTTTCTCTACTATGCGTACATAGTAATCCGGGTGGGCTTGCCCCGGATCACCTGGCCTGAGCATCCGGTCACCTTTCACATCAGTTACCGCGGCTACAACTGCTTTATCAGTCTTCTTCAAATACTTGTTGTAGTTATTGATTCTGTCGATATAGTCTTGATCACCCATAATATTTGCAGTGATAATGATTGCATTGATGACGTCCGCACCAATATCATGTGAAAAAGGAATATACCCATCCCCCAGCTCGGTTGACTTAATGATCAGTTCCTGCATTTTCAATAAGTCCTCACCATTTTTGGGGATGGCAAAATAGCGGCTTATTTCTTCCCCAAGTTCCTCATCAAATACCACCGCCAAATCTTTATACTTGGGGTCATGGCCCATTTCAAAATCAAGGGCCATGGTATTCACGCAGTTAACGAAGGCCGGATGGGTGGCAACATTGTCAATTCTTTCACCCTTGTAGTAAATTACCCGGCCATCATTCAAACTGTCTTTAAACTGTTGTCCAGTCATTAAGCCCATATTTTATTCTCCCTTCGTTATTGATTACCAGCCCTTTACCCGCGCGGGCATGGCACGGTGGTAAAATGGGAATATTCTCTCTTCGGTATTGGACCCCATCATACTGTCTACACAGAGGGCAGCACTTAATGCTGCTGCGTCAACACCACATCCCCACAGGCGTTCTCCATACTGGTCGCCGGCAAAATATAAACCTTCTATAGTGGGAGACTTTACGTCAATACGGTCATAACCGATTGGCTGTATCCAGGCAAAAGCATGGTCACAGCACATCCACAGCAAAAACTCCATTTCTGATTTCCATTTGCTTTTAAAAGTTCGGCTTCCCCATCCTTCACACCATTCCACCACGCGTGATACCTTCCGGGCATTTCTCATTTCTTCATGGGTCATAGCGGTGGAGAAGATCCATCCATGTTTACCTTCCGGAGCAACACCGGTCTCACTGGTCAGCGTGGGATTGGAATTGCTGCCCTGCGCAGTGGAAGCCAGATTCCATAAAACCATGTCGACACAACCGCTGTAGCCTTCTTCTTTTCCTATTACATCCGGCATATAAATGAAGCTTCTCTCTTCGATCCCTTTGTCTGCCCAAATATTTGACTTCATATTGCCATATCCGGTAATCATGCCTGCACCCCAAAATTGCTTTTGGATCCGATCAACCAGTTCCTGCGGGAAATAGCGGGGATGTATCACGTTCAGCATCTGTTTGCTGGGAACCGTGCATATGATTCTATCCGCATATACCGTTTCAAAACCTTCTGCTGTTTTATAGGTGACACCCTTGACTCTGCCCTTTTCGATAATCGTTTCAACCACCGCAGAATTCCGTCGTACCTCGCCGCCATTTTCTTTTAATACTTCTTCCATCAACAAAGCAAATGCCATAGTGCCCGGGTTGGCCACCGTGGAGCACGATCCTTCCACCAGGTTCATTTTAATATCGCCGGCAATACACATATGTCCAAGCACATCGGGTGCCGGAGTAAGAGCCAGATCCGCCTGTCCGGTCTGAGATGCAGCCAAAACTTTGATATAGTCGTACGCTTCCCGGTGGACATTGCGGGCCTGCAGCCATTCCTCGAAAGACATATGAGCCGTCTGAGCAACATCATCAAAGTTCATTAAAGCCATATCGCGCAAAGCTTTCATGGTTGACTTGAAACCTTCCGGACTCATCCAGGCATATGGCTCACCCTTGCCTACTTGATAGGCTTTATTGCCTTTTTTGTAGTCAACGAAGGCAAATCCGACATTACAAGGCATATCCACCGGCCTGTCAAGATAATCCATCAAACAGCGTATCTTTCCTTTATTGCCCCAGAATAATCCGTGCCCGGTGTCGATGGTACATCCATCAAACAGCCCCTCCTTGAAACAGGTTTCCAGATCGGGCGTACATTTGGGGATCCAGGCACCGACATAAGCAAGTGCCCGTTTAAAACCATTGGCATCCAATTCCAAACCGTCCAGATACATTTTGTCACCTTTGCCCACAAATGAAGCCAGGCGCCCTCCAATAAAAGGTGCTTTCTCCAGTACCAGTACTTTCTGGCCGAAATCCCTGGAAAGCAGGCATGCGGTCCCTAAGCCGGCAACACCTGCTCCAATTACGATCACATCATATTTATCTGCCATTTAATTTCCCTCCTCATCTTCAAAAGTCTGATCAAATTGAGCTGCCGCCATCCATTACGATGGTTTGGCCAGTGATATAGGAAGAAGCATCAGAAGCCAGAAACAGCACGACCCGGGCTGCTTCTTCCGGTTCCGCTACGCGGGCGATCGGAGTATGTTTGAATTCTTCTTCCAGAGCAGCTTCATTCGACCAAAACGCCTGGCTGAATTTTGTCTTAACGATCCCGGGCGCAAGACAATTTACGCGGATGTTGTATTGCCCAAGTTCCAGTGCCATTGCCCTGGTCAGCATAATGATCCCGGCTTTGCTGATACAGTAAAGACCAACTCCTACATCCGGTGTCGTCCCGCCTACCGAGGAAATATTAACGATGTTTCCACCGCCCTGCGCCACCATCATCTGCCCCACCAATTGGCTTAAGATCGTATAACCTTTAAGATTGGTATTCATGATCTGGTCATACATTTTTTCGTCCTGATTTATCAGAGGCCCCATGCCCGGATTGGTTGCGGCATTATTGACCAAAATATCGATCCTGCCGAATTCTTTTTTTACTGAATCAACTAATGCGGTTAGGTCTTCAACTTTCCGATTATGGCAGGCTATTGCCAGGGCCTTTCTTCCCATTGCCCTTATTTCCTCGGCAACTTTGTCCAGATCAGCCTGCGTGCGGCTTGATACGACCACATCAGCCCCCGCATCAGCTAAAGTCAATGCCACTGCCCGGCCGATCCCCCTGCTGCCTCCGGTGACCAAGGCCACTTTGCCCTCCAAGGATAGATATGAAGTGTCCATTATTACTCCCCCTTTTTTTGAACTTTACGGGATCAGTTTTTGATCCCCGTATAAACTGATGTGGATAACAATCTTTTAGCAGTATCCATTAACTGATCCACCAACAATTTCGTAAACTATATCGGTTTATTAGTTTATTAAATGCAATAAATTTCCATTAATCATTAATACTTATTATTTGTGCCGGGATTTTATACATAAAAAAAGAGCTATTTTTTAATAGCTCGAGGTATACCACGAAAGTTAAGATCCAGTCAGCGAAATGAAAGTTTCGCAAGCAAGGCAGGATCTAATTTCGTATAGCCTTTTGTATAAATTCCACCCATCCGTGCTGGCCGGTATGCGTACCGGCATAGGTGTAATTACGGAATAAAACAAAAATACAATTGGCATTGGTCTTTAAATCCATCTCACCAAAGGTGCCTTTTTTAGTACCTTCACTCAATATATCAATAAAGAATTTTTCCATGCCATCCTCAATGGTATTTATCTCATTTTTCAGAAATGGTGCATATAATCCCGATTCATCGCAGAGTACCTTGCCAAGAAACGGATTGCTGACAAAGTAATCCTCGGATATTTGAATATATCTCTCTAATTTGAACCAAGGATCGGCAATATCGTTAAGTTCATTCTGTATCATTTTTTCACATCGCAATCCTTCATGGATCACCAGCTCGGACAGCAATTTTTCCTTACCGGCAAATATCTCATAAAGCGTTTTCTTTGAGATGCCGGCATTTGCTGCTATTTCATCAACGGTGGTTTTTTTGTAGCCGAATCTTTCAAATAATTCTTTAGCCACCTCAAAAACTTTTAATTTTTTATCTACATCCATTTAAGTCTCTCCCATGAAATCAATCATTCTTTTTCAAACTATCGATTATGAGCTGAAAATAGCTGTAGCCATCTTGCACAATATCAAATTCCCCATTGCGGACACACCAATCATATATAGTGCCCCTCATACATCTGGTTATGGCCATTGTCATTTCGGCGGCATCTTTATCAGTCCTGAATTCACCTTTTTGCTGACCTTTGCTGATGATCTCTTCTACAATGGCATACAGCGGTCTGTTTACTTCATTTAAATAGTCAATGGAATTATTGATATGGCTGGAATACACGGTTTTAATAAAATCGATTCCCAAAACTTCAGCTATATAATGATGCTGTGCTTTAACAAAAGCCAATAATTGATTGCCTGCTTTACGCCGTCTTTTGATCTTTTTATATATTTCCAGGTAATAATTATCGATTTCCTTAAACTGTTCAAGCAGGATCTGATCTTTGGATTTGAAATGTGTATAAAATGCCCCTTTAGACGTACCGGCTTCTTCGACTATTTCATCAATTGTTACTGTTTCAAATCCATGTTTCATGAATAACTGCTTGGCAGTCTCAAACAATTTGTTTCTGGTCTCCATGGCCTGTAACTGCCTTTTGGTTATTTTTTTCGTTGTTCTCATAAGTTTGATCCTTTGTTTTATTAATTTCTATCATTAGTTTACCTGCATTATACCTGCGGAGGTTGTCGAAAAAGCCGCAGCCACTCTATATCAAATAATCAAGGAATTTTACAAGACATCACTATTCCACTTTCAAAATCACCGCATCCCCCTGCGCTAATCCGCCGCAGATGGCAGCGATCCCGTAACCGCCCCCACGGCGACGCAACTCATTAATCAGTGTCATGGTTATACGCAGCCCGCTTGCCCCCACCGGATGACCGATGGCCACCGCTCCGCCGTTTACATTCGTAATATCACGTAATTGTTTGATTTTGGTTTCATCATTTTCTCCTAAGATCTTGGTGGAAACCAACGGCATTGCTGCAAAAGCTTCGTTGATCTCGATCAGTTTAATATCTTTGAGTGTTAAGCCCGTGACTTCAAGCCCTCTTTTGATTGCTACAGCAGGAGCTACTGCAATTCCCCGTGCTTGGCCGGCGGTACTGACTACTCTTATGATCGTTGCCAGTGGTTTCATGCCTAACGCCTCAGCTTTTTCCCTGGTAGTGATCATTAAGCCTGCGGCACCGGTATTGATACCCGGAGCATTACCGGCAGTAACGGTGGGGCTTCCATATACTGTCGGCAGCTTGGCCAGACTTTCCAGGCTGGTATCCGGCCGTGGCTGCTGATCACGATCGAGAATCACCGGCGGTTTGTTTTTACCCTGGGGTATCTGAAGGGGAAATATCTCTTCTGCAAAATATCCTTTGGCTTCTGCCTCGCCATAAAGCTTATGGCTTCGAACTGCCCATTCATCTTGCATTTCCCGGCTGATCCCATATTCAAGGGCAACTTCACCGGCGTCTACAGCTAACACACCAAATCCTTCATATCCCAGATTCAGCAGCTTATCAACCAGTTTCATATCGCCCAGACGTTTGCCTTCCCAACGATATTCCGGCGGCAGATAATAGGGCGTCCTGCTCATGTTATCGACACCAAGGGCAATACTTACCTGGGATTCACCCATCATAAGATTCTTCCAGGATAGCTGCAGCGCCGTTGTGGATGAACAACATGCCCGGTCTATGTTGCAGGAAATGGTTGCTTCCCGCAAGCCGGCTCTTATCAGTGCCTGTCTTGAGATCACATCCGTCTGCGTCCAGGCTTCTCCCAGAATACATTGGCCCAGATTGACTTCATCGACATCCTCGGGACACAGTCCGGCTCTATTCACCAGTTCCGCTATGGTACAACTGGCCAGTTGTACGCTGGGAACATTTTTGGTTATTCCGCCGAAACGGTCAAAAGCAGTACGCCCAATTGCGGTCACTACGATTTCATGATTCTGGTTCATAGTAAAACCCTCCTTAAAATCCCGCTGCAGGTTTTAAATAGTTACCCGGGTCTCATTAAATGTTCTTTATGACTACCGTATTATTGTTTTCCAATATTGAAATCAGGATAGAAGTTCTTTTTTAAGGCTGCTCGTAATTCACCCCTTAAATCAGGATGGGCGATAGCGATTAGTTCGAGCGCTCTTTCTCTTCTGGTCTTATATTTCAAATTGGCAATGCCGTATTCACTTACCACATATTGTGCAAACTGTCTGGGTACTGTAACCGGCATACCTGGCGGCAGTTCAGGTACGATGGAGGATGACAAAACATCCTTCGCCATTCTGGCAGCATTTATCAAGATGATTCCCCGGCCGCCTTCGGAGTAGAATGAACCGATCATAAAATCCAATTGTCCGCCGGGCCCGCTGATCTGCTTGTGGCCTAATCCTTCTGAAGCGATCTGCCCGGAAAGGTCGACCATCAACGACATGTTGATCGTTACCATATTAGGATGCTGGGCGATAAAGAAAGGGTTGTTGGTATATGAGGCCGGATAAAGTTCCAACGCCGGATTTTCACGGGCATAATCATATAAAGCCAGATCACCCATCAAAAAGGTTGCGATCGATACCCCTTTATGGAATGGTTTGCGGGAATTGGTCACAACTTCTTTCTCGATCAGCTGCGGTAATCCCAGGGG
Source organism: Syntrophomonas sp. UBA1368 (assembly GCA_002305965.1). GTDB lineage: Bacteria > Bacillota > Syntrophomonadia > Syntrophomonadales > Syntrophomonadaceae > UBA1368. The sequence goes on along the minus strand of DBRM01000022.1, from coordinate 8,819 downwards.
CAGCATTTCCGTAATAATACCCAGGTCATGTTTGCCATCCAACCCTGCCACTACCGCTTCTGATATCCCGCCGATCCCCATTTGAATTGTATCTCCGTCTTTGATTAATTCCAGTACATGCTTGGCAATTGTTTGTTCTGCTTCAGTAGGATTACTGCGTCCAAATACCGGCAGCGGCGAAGAATGCTCGATAAAATAATCAAACTCGGAAACATGAAGCCAGTTATTTCCGTAAACCACCGGCATCTGATCATTGACTTCGGCAATTGTCAGCCTTTGCTTACCGGAAGCCCTGCCCTTTCGGATCGTATCCATTTCATAAAAGTCTGCCAGGCCGAGATTGATATACCCCTGATTATTAGGGGGGGTAACCATCACAATTGCTACATCTGCCCTTTGTGAAATCTTATCGCCGGAATCATAGGTGCTGACCGGAAAATAATCAGCCAGTTTGGAACTGTACATCTTCCGGATAGAAGCCACTCCAAACGGCGGGATATAGGTAATGTGCCCCTGCAGCTTGGCCATGTATTCAGGATCATATAATTTACAAGGCCGAATTTGCACAACATCCAGTATTTCCACATCTTGCAATTCTTCATATCTGTCAAGAATGGCATTATATATATCTACAGATGGCGCTCCAACTGAGTGTCCCATTGCTACAGTATCTCCAGACCGAATAAGTTTGGCTGCCATTTCGATCGATATTTGTTTTTTCTTGTAGTCTTCTTGCCAATTCATTATTTTCTTCCTCCTTCCGGCTAATCACCATAGGCCTTCAGAACAAAAATTCAGCTTAAGATTCTGTTATTAAAGATCTCTGAATAAATTCGATGTACACATTATTGGCACTGCCAGGATCCATAAAGGCTACCAAAGCACCAAGTCCTCCCGGCTGCGGGGTTTCATGGATCAATGGGATAGCTTTTTCTTTCAGCATGTTTAACGTGTTTTCAAGGTTCTCAACCCGGAAGGCAATATGATGTAATCCTTCTCCTTTTTCCTTTAGAAATTGGCTGGCCATGGTGCCTTCAGGAGTGGTAGGTTCAATCAATTCAACCAGTGTCTCTCCAACTAGAAAGAACGCTATCTTAACTCCAAAAGCTTCGTTGTCTTCAATTTGCAAAAGATTCATTCCCAATCCGTCTTGATAAATTTTTATCGAATCTTGAACGTTTTTTACCACGATTCCAATATGATCGATCAGTTTCATCAGCGTCATTCTCCTTTCCATAAACTTATCGTCTTGCTTACGATCTAAGATGTGCAGAACATAAAAACATTTGCCTGCGGCTGCAGCTCCCTAACAAAATTTGAATCATTCCCTTTAACCTATGGATATGTATGCAGCAAAACCATTATGTCTATTTCACATACTTAAGTCATTGACTTAAGTATTTATAAAACTAAAATGACCTCTCTGATAATCCCGGCTGACCTGTTTTTCAAAAAGCTGCTGATCGATTTTCAGCAAAAAAACTTCCAGGCTTTTTTCATTCAGCCTGGAAGTATAACGCAATTGATGTTATTGTTTTTTATCGGGTATTATATCTTTCAATATCTTATGAACCCAGTTCAAATATACCGGCAGCACCCATTCCCCCGCCAATGCACATTGAAACCATGCCGTAACGTACCTGTCTTCTTTCCATTTCATTCATGATCTGTACCGTTAATTTTGAACCTGTACATCCCAGGGGGTGTCCGAGGGCAATTGCCCCGCCGTTTACATTTATGATATCCCGGTTGAGTCCTAATTCCCTGATAACATAGATAGATTGTGAAGCAAAGGCTTCGTTCAGCTCTATCAAGCCAATCTCCTTAAGGGTCAGTCCAGCTAATTTCAGGGCTTTGGGAATAGCAAACGCAGGCCCGATACCCATCACCCCTGCAGGACATCCGGCTACTGCGAAGCTCACATAACGTAAACGTGGTTTTAATCCCAGTTCCTTAGCCTTTTCTTCTGACATTACTACAACTGCTGCAGCGCCATCACTGGTCTGTGACGAATTGCCGGCTGTGACTACTCCGAAAGGAGTAAATGCTGGCTTCAGTTTAGACAAGGATTCCGCTGTGACTCCTTCTCTGGGCCCTTCATCTACAGTAAATTGTTTTTCTTGTACGACCACTTTGTTATCTGGTCCTATTGATGTAACTTTATATGGCACCGGTGTGATCTCCCCGTTAAATACTCCATTCTTCAAGGCTATACTGGCTTTTGCATAACTGTCGGACGCAAAAACGTCCTGTTCCTGTCTGGATATGCTGAATTGCCGCGCAACATTCTCTGCTGTAAGTCCCATACCTAAATATAAATCCGGCCAGCCTTCGAGTATTTCCATATTGGGCACGGGAGTCTGCTTGGAGGCGACCATGCTCATACTTTCGGCTCCCCCCGCGATGATAACCTCTGAAGCCCCGACCATTATACGTTCAGCTGCCATGCTGATGGTCTGCAGACCGGAAGAACAATATCGGTTTACAGTTATACCACATACGCTATCCGGCATTCCTGCATACTGGGCAATCATCCTCCCCATCTGCATGCCCTGAACACCTTCGGGAAATGCACAGCCGATGATTACATCGTCAACCAGACTTTTATCAAAATTGGGGCCTAATTTTTTGACCACATCCTCAACTACTAATTTACCCAGATAATCTGGCCTTGTATCCTTTAAAGTTCCGCGCGGCGCTTTGCCGACCGCAGTACGAACGCCGGCAACAATAACTGCTTGTTTCAAATTACTCCCTCCTCCTTTAACATAATCAGTTTCTTAATGGTTTACCGGTAGCCAGCATATGTTCCATACGGGCTTTGGTCTTCTCTTCGTTTATCAGTATGCTGAATGCTTCTCTTTCCAGGGAAAGGAGGTATTCTTCACTCATTACCGTCCCCGGTTTTAAATATCCTCCGCCAAGCACGTGGGTAAGCTTCCTGGCTACCAGGTAGTCATGCTCAGTTGCCAGACCGGCTACCTTCATGTTATAAGCCATAACTGCAAACATAGAGACCCCGTCTTCCCCTGCTGCCGGTATTTGTGCCGGTGCGGGAGGAGCATATCCTTCTGCCGCCAAAGCCAGGACTTTTTGTTTGGCATCATATAACTGGTGGTCCTTGTTTATACTGATTTTATCTGTTGGTCTCAGGTAACCAAGTTTAGCTGCTTCCTTGGCACTTTTAGATACTTTGGCCTGCATAATATTTTCGAAGGCTTTTTCAATAAAAGGCTCCGGTTTTACTTTGATGCCGGGCGGGATTTTTTCCATCTGGCGAAGCAGTGCTTCTTTGGTTCCTCCGCCTCCGGGAATTAACCCGACCCCGACTTCCACCAATCCCATATAACATTCCGCATGGGGCTGAATGGCAGTTGAATGCATACATAATTCAAGCCCTCCCCCCAGGGTCATGTCAAAAGGAGCAGTCACAATAGGTTTGGAAAAATACTTCATCCTCATCAAAGTATCCTGCAGGGTCTTAAGGGCATCGGCAGCTTCATTGACCGTACTGTTATTGGATACGGAAAGCAAATAACCTAAATCGCCGCCAACACAGAAATTGGGTCCGGCACTGGTTATAACCAGACCAAGCCAATCATCATTTTCCTCTGTTATATTCATGGCAAGTTCCAGCATTGGCTTGCATAACTCAGACAAAGTATTGCCCCGGGAATGGAGCTCAAGACAGGCAACGCCATCGCCGATATCGATCAGTGTTGCGTCGGCATTTCCGGCTATTATTTTATTCTGTTTTTTCAACAGAGGTAAATTGATTATTTCCTTAGCATAAGGAACGGGCAGGTATTTTTTATCCAGTGCGCAATAATAACTGGGTACATTATCAATAACGGTGTAGAACTTATTACATCCCTTTTCCAGCATTTCCTTTACCCAGCCAGCTATTTGTGCTCCTTCTTTTTCGGCACGAGCAACAAAAGCTTCTACACCTATGGCGTCCCACATCTGAAAAGGCCCCATTTGCCAGCCATAACCAAAACGCATGGCATTGTCAATATTAAGAATATTGTCCGATATTTCAGGAATTTTAGCGGCAGAATAAGTAAGGCAGCCTTTCAGGTCTTCCCAAAGGAAACGAGCCGCTATTGAATCATATTCCAATATTTTTTGCAGCCTTTCGGGTGTTGATTTGACTGCTTTCAGTTCCTTGATGCCGGGAACCTCAGGTTTTTTAGCGGATTCATATTCAAGTGTATCAAGGTTTAAGACCAGGGTTTCCTTTTTGCCGGCTGCCTTTTTGGTTTTTTTGTAGAAGCCTCCGCCGGTTTTGTTGCCATGCATGCCATTCTCTGCCATTTTGAAAATATATTCCGGTCCGGTGAAATATTGTTTTTCTTTTTCATCAGAAATATTTTCACGTACGATGGCGGGACTGGCAACGCACAGATCAACCCCAACCATATCAGTTAGTTTAAAAGTAGCGGTCTTTGGTTTTCCCACTAATGTGCCGGTCAAACTATCTACCTCTTCGACCCCCAGACCAAATTCACCAGCTAAACGCAAGGTACCTAACATACTGAATAACCCGATCCGATTGGCAACAAAACTTGGTGTATCCTTGGCATACACAACCCCTTTGCCCAAAGTTTTCTCAGCAAAACCGGCCATAAAGTCGATCACTTCAGGCAAGGTTTCATTACCGGGAATCAGTTCAAACAGTTTCATATAACGAACCGGATTAAAGAAGTGTGTCCCCAGGAAATATTTTCTCATTTCGGCAGGAAGGCTCTGAGCCAGATCATTTATTCTTATTCCCGAAGTATTTGAACTGATAATGGCGCCTGGTTTTATAAACGGTATTATTTTGTTATACAATTGTTTTTTGATCTCCAAGTTTTCGATAATAACTTCGACCACCCAATCGGCCTCTTTTAACCATTCCAAATTATCTTCAAAGTTGCCAATCGTGATCAAATCAGCATCATCTTTTGAAAAAAGCAATGCCGGCTTGGATTTTATCACTGCTTCTTTATTCTTTTGCACGATCCGGTTTCTTACGATTGGATCCTTAAGGGAAAGATTTTTTTGGATTTCTTCTTCTGTCAGCTTGTTTGGGATAATGTCCAGTAAATAGCATGGTATTCCAACTCCCGCCAGGATGGCTGCTATACCTCCGCCCATAATTCCTGATCCTAAAACGGCAGCTTTCCTAATCGTTCTGTTCACTTTTTCCCCTCCTCTTACATTCATTACTTTTTGCCAATAATTTAAATGCCCGTATTTATATAGACTTCTTATCACCACCACTCCGTCTGATTTCCTGTTATTTCACCATAAATCAGAAGATGGCCAATTTAACCTAAGCATTCCACCGGAATATCGATGGCAGTAGCATCACCAATTTCAAACACTTTTTTGATCACAGCTATCTGCGGGACTACGTTTAATACGTAAAATCTGGCACTGGCGACTTTACCCAGATAAAACTTGCTGTCATAATGGTTGTCGCCAACTTCCTTTAACTTCTGTGCTGCCAGCAAACCCTGTTCCATGATCAACATACCGCAGTAGAGCATAGATGTAGCATGGAGTATACGAGTGGAATACAAAGGCATCATCGCTATTTTGCCCGAGGTCATGTAACTTTGCAGAATGCCCAGAATGGCTTGAAAATCATTAAGTGCTTCACCCAGAACGCCAATTTCTTTTTCAAATCCCATCGTTTCTTTATTGGTTTGTATAAACTCAGTGATCACTTTTAACAAGGTGCGCAGCGCCTTGCCTTTTTTCATGGTAAATTTGCGCCCGATCAAATCCAGGGATTGAATATAATTTGTGCCTTCCCATATGGAAAATACTTTACAATCCCGTGCCAGCTGAGCTACCGGGTACTCCTCGATATAACCGTATCCGCCGTATGTCTGGATCGCTTCGCCAATAAGCGGCCAGGCCATATCAGATGCATACGCCTTGCAGAGCGGTGTGCTGATTTGCACCATATAATCTGCAAATTCCCTTTCTTCCGGATCCGGGCTGTCACATTCCAGGTCGATATAATAATAAGTTTTCATAAGCAAGGCCCTTATGGCTTCTATACATGATTTCTGCAGCAACAGCATTCTGCGCACATCCTCATGTTCAATGATTTTGACTCTTGGTCCTTTGGGATCGGTGAGTTTGGTTCCCTGAATCCTTTCTTTGGAATAAGCCAAAGCGTTATAATAAGCCTCTGCAGTAACAGCCAGTGCCAGGACTCCTGTACCCAATCTGGCCTCATTCATCATGCTGAACATCTGATTCATTCCCTGCCCTTTTCCGTCTTCTCCAACTGGATCCCCAACCAGGTACCCGTAGCAATCATCATTTTCTCCATATATCAGCGAACAGGTCGGGGAACCTTTTAGTCCCATTTTGTGTTCGATCCCCGCAGTAGTAACATCATTCCATTCTCCTAACGAACCATCGTCATTTACCCGGTATTTAGGAGTGATGAACAAGGATAACCCTGCAGTACCTTCCCGTCCGCCTTCAGGTCGGGCCAATACCAGATGAACAAAATTGGAGGCCAGATCATGATCTCCGGCAGTGATAAACAATTTGCTTCCTTTGATTTTATAGAGACCAGGGGTATCGGTTGGATATGCCCGTGTCATTGAAGCCCCTACATCTGACCCTGCTCCCGGCTCAGTCAGATTCATCGTTCCGCCCCATTCTCCCGAAAACAAAGGCGGCAGAAATTTTTCTTTTAATTCCTGACTGGCATATTTTTGTATAACATGGGCTGCTCCGGCAGTTAGACCCCAGCATGACAGTATCCCGGCTGAAGCGGCAATCATCATTTCGTTAAGTGGAGCTGACATGCAAAAAGGCATCCGTCCTTCTGCTTCCCGGTCAGCACTTTGCGGTCCCAATCCTGCCTCCATAACTACCCGGTAAGCGTTTTTGAATGAAGGTGGCGTAATAACTTTACCATCGATAAATTGAACACCAATTTTGTCTGCTTCCTCGTTAGCCGGGGCCAGTACGTCCCTGCATATTTTGCTTGTTACTTCGATATATGAATCGATATCATCTTTACTGTAATAGTCTTTATAGACATCTAAGCTAAGGAGCCTATCAAGATCCAACCATTCTTTGAATATGAATTTTATATCCCTGGTATCATAAAGGAAATTATTAGCCGGCATTTTATCACCCTTCTTTTATAGTTTCTTTTATCAAATTTTTCGGAATTGTTTTTTCAGGCTAGTCATCCTGCACTAGTTATTAATACAGCCATCCTATTTTCTTGGCTTCGAAAGTTAACTGATCACGAAAATCCGGATGGGCGATCTGAATCAGTGCTTTGGCTCGTTTGGGTACTGATTTGTAGCGTAATCTAGCGATCCCATATTCGGTAACAATATACTCGACATCAGTTCGGGGTACAGTAACAGCTGTTCCCAGCTCCAACATCGGCATGATCCTTGATTTCATTTCACCATTCTGTGTATAGGTAGCGGTAGCAGCCAGAAAACTCTTCCCGCCATTGGAAATCTTCGCGCCGCGAACAAAATTAACCGAACCTCCGGTACCGGTAAATTGCTGATGGGCCTTTGATTCAGAACCCACTTGGCCTGACAGGTCAATGGACATAAAATTATTGATTGATATGAGGTTGTCATGCTGGCCTATTACATATGAATCATTTGTATATTCTGCTGCGAAGAACATAATATCTTGATTATGGTCCATGAATTTGTTCAATCTATCATCACCAAAACCCAAACATGCTACCGCCTTGCCCTTGTTTATATTTTTTCTGGAACCATTGGCTGCACCCGATATCATAAGATCCATAAAAACATTGGTCATTACTTCGGTATGAATTCCCAAGTCCTTTTTGCTGGTTAGAAATGATCCTATGGCATTAGGCAAACCTCCGATCCCAATCTGAATTGTAGCCCCGTCAGGGACCATATCAACAATGTAACCGGCTATAGTTTTTTCTTTATCAGTAATAGGAATATCCGGCACCTGGAAAAGAGGTGTATCTTTTTCAATGATTCTATCCACCTGAGATACATGTAAAAGCAGATCACTGTTGCACCATGGTAAATGTGAGTTTACTTCTACAATTAGATGTTCAGCCTTCTCCATTATTCTCTGACTTAACACCCCGCGGCCGATCGATAAATTAAAATAGCCATTTTCATCAGGAGGAGTTACTGCGGTAGCTATGATTCGGCAGTCAAGATCTTCAATTGTTCTGTTGGTATCATCCAAATGGACAGGTATATAGTGAGCTGTTCCCCACTGAAAACACATTCTTTCAACTACACCGCCATATACAGTTTCTATATGACTGTGCCCAGCGGAGGCCGGTGTCATAAAATCAAACAAGGCCATGGCCAAGGCTTCGGCAACCGTAATGTTATGCAGTTGATTCAACCGTTTGTCAAATGCTCTGCAAAAACCATCCGGAACATTCCCTCCCCCGGCAACACAAATCACATCATTATCCCTGATAAGAGCTGCAGCCTCTTCCGGCGTGCATAATTTGCGATTGTATTCTTCTTTCCAGGATCCATTTGATACATTTGACACAACTAACCCCTCCTATCATTATTTACCTGCAATGTCTTACTTGTTTCTTACCTCGTTTTGCAATGATTTTTGATTCAATATATTCCGAGTTATGGTAAATAATAACTAGTACAAGTTGTTTAGTAATAATTTGACTAAAAATGTTAATTTATTTACAGGTTTAGAAATATTTCAAGGAAATTAAAAGGGAGGCAGTTAGACAGGGCTTTACCGGAACACATGATATGCTCCTGTAGCAAAAATAAAAAAAGACCTTGCATTTCACAAAGTCT
>DBRM01000021.1 GCA_002305965.1 Syntrophomonas sp. UBA1368 | reverse complement strand
ACCCGGAACCTTCTGATTAAGAGTCAGCTGCTCTGCCAATTGAGCTAATGGCCCATGAATACTGCAAACAATATTATAAACGCTTGGGGAAAGTATAGCAAGGTTAGTTTTTCAAAAATGTTTATAAAAATTTCCCGGCGTTCCTTAACAATCTGTCTGTCAGCGGTAAACTTAAGCAGAACTGATATATTATGATTGCCGGATCAATATAATTAGTAAAGCTGATGAATGACAGGTTCAATTAGGGTAAAATAATAATATAGTGCAAATATATGACGGGAAGGTGTTCATATGGAAGACATGATTAAAAAAGCTTTCTATCTGGGACTGGGTGCATTGAGCTTTACCAAGGATAAAGCTGAAAAATTCATGAATGAAATGGTGGAAAAGGGTGAAATGTCCGCTGAAGAAGGCAATAAATTTGTGGATGATCTGATCAAACGCGGGGAAGAAGCCCGGCAGGAGATCAAGGATTTTGTTGAGCAGGAAATCAAATGCAAGCACAAGGATATGGTGAGCCGGGAGGAGTATGACGCTTTGTTGCAGCGCCTAAAGGATCTGGAGGACAGACTGAAATAGATCAGGCTTCTGATGGTAATCAATAAAGATTAAGGGCTGTATTGATTTATTCACCACTACTGATCTTAAGCAGCAGATTATTCAAGACATGCTTGAATCTTTCGATTTTAATCCGTTCATGTTCATTGGTGAAACAATGTTCCATCAGCTCATGTTCTGCAATAACCAAGGCATTGAAAACTCTATCGTAAAGACTCATATCAGCGTGCTTGAAATAGTTTTCCAGCTTAATTAAAGTCTGTTGTTCTTCCTGGGTCAAAATTTCAGCCGGCATGCTTGCACCTCCGCTATCGATCCTGCAGTAATAATATGCAAAGGGTCAGAAAAAATTGTATATAATTTGCTGCTAGATAAGATAGATTTTTACATGTTGACTATAGCCGGCCGGCGTGATAGGATTATTAGCAAATCATATTCGACAATGAGCAGAAGAACCTTAGTATTCGTCTTGGCAGAGAGTCGGGAGGGGTGCAAACCGATAAGCGGATAATAAGGAGAGCCATCTGTGAGTCTTCGGTGAATTCACGGGAAGTAAGCCGAACGGTCACGACCGTTATCCGTTTGAGCCGGGCATACGCCAACCAGGGTGGTACCGCGGGAGTTGATCCTCTCGTCCCTATTAAGGGATGAGGGGTTTTTTATATTTTAAAACTAGTATTGAGAATGGAGGAATGAAAGTGGATTTACAAATGAAGATCTTAAACCTGATCGAGCGTGACGCGCGATTAGACGCCGCAACCATTGCCACCATGTTAGGTGAGGATGAAGCGATAGTAGCAGCATTGATCAAGAAGATGGAAGATGAAAAAATAATCCTTGGCTACAACACGGTTATCAATTGGGATAAAATGGGCGATCAAAGTGTTACCGCCATGATCGAAGTCAAAATGCAGCCTGAAAGGGAAGTGGGGTTCAACCGTATTGCCGAACGGATCTGCCGGTTCCCGGAAGTAAAAAGCGTTAAACTGATGAGCGGTACCTATGATTTATCGGTGATCGTCACCGGCAAGACCATGAAAGATATCTCCTGGTTTGTTTCCCACAAGCTGTCGACTTTGGATCAGATACAAAGTACCGTAACCTTGTTTATTCTGAAAACTTACAAACAAGAGCATTTCATGTTCAACGACAATGATGATGATAAAAGGCTGGTGGTGAGTCCGTGAGCGACATGAGCAGATATTTATCTACAACAGTCAAAACCATACCGCCTTCCGGGATTCGTAAATTCTTTGATCTGGTCTCCCAGACCGAAGGCGTTATTTCACTTGGTGTAGGGGAACCTGACTTTGTGACCCCCTGGCATATCAGGGAAGCCTGCTGGTACTCGCTGGAAAAAGGCTATACCATGTACACTTCCAACAGCGGGCTCATCGAACTGCGGGAAGAGGTGGCCGCCTACGAGAAGCGCAAGGTGGGAGCAGAATATGATCCGGCCAGGGAAATATTGATAACGGTAGGTGTCAGCGAAGCAGTTGACATTGCCCTGCGGGCGATGATCGAGCCGGGGGATGAAGTATTGATCCCTGATCCGTCCTATGTCAGTTATGCGCCGGGGACCTGCCTGGCATTTGGCAAAGCAGTACCGGTGCCGACATATGATGCAGATCAATACCGTATGCGGGCTGATGTGCTGGAAAGCTGTATAACTCCGAAAAGCAAGATATTGATTCTGACTTTTCCCAGCAATCCAACCGGAGCGATTATGGAAAAAGCAGACCTGGAGGCCATCGCTGAGGTAGTTAAAAAACATGATCTGTTTGTTATTTCTGATGAGATATACAGTGAACTGACTTATAACGGCAAGCATTGTTCCATCGCATCGCTGCCGGGCATGAGAGACCGGACGCTGCTTTTAAACGGTTTTTCCAAAGCTTATGCCATGACCGGATGGCGGATCGGGTATGCCTGTGGTCATCCTGATATTATTGCAGCAATGACTAAAATTCATCAATATACCATTATGTGTGCACCGATCATGGCCCAGAAAGCAGCTCTGGAAGCGCTGCGTCACGGTGAAGAAGAGATGTTGAAAATGGTAGATAACTATAATTATCGCCGCAGGCTGCTGCTTAAGGGGTTTCAGGAAATCGGCCTGGAATGTTTTGAACCCCAGGGGGCTTTTTATTGTTTCCCTTCGATCAAAAGTACTCCGTTTAATTCAGAAGACTTTTGCGAGAAACTGCTGAAGGAAGAACTGGTAGCAGTTGTGCCCGGCAATGCATTTGGGAATAGCGGGGAAGGATTTATTCGCTGCTGCTATGCCGCCAGTGTAAAAGATCTGGAAGAAGCGATTATCAGAATGGGCAATTTTTTAAATCGACATCGATAAAATATTTGTCGGCAGACTGGAATCATTCCTGCAGATAAAAAAGCAGGACTATCAGCGAAAAGGTCAAACAGCATACCCCTCATTATATTTTTTGTCGTCAAGCCAGGTTGAAAAATGAGTGAAATTATAGCGAACTGCCAAATATTATTGTGGAATTATACGTTATTTAACTAAAGGATTAATCCTACTGTTTGCGAAACTGATATAAGCATGATGATGAAAAATATTGGGGGGTTATAGGGATGGCATTGGAACTCTCGATGAATGAAATTGAACTTCTTAATTCTTATCTATGTTTATCTTCGCATGGTCAAAAGGAACTCAAGGAGTATATGCGTTACCTGTTATGTAAACAGTATCGCCGGGAAGTAATGGCATCCGTATTCAATAATAACCTGATGGGCAATCTGCTTCATAGTCTCCTTCATATTATTGAAGGCAGGGAATTGGATATTGAACTAATTTCCAGGCGGGTCTGCCAGATGAAAGAATTGTACTACAGCAGCTTCCAGAAGGTCCATTATAAATTCAGCGAAGTGGTTGAGGATCTGGACAGCAATGAGACCGTCAGGGAAACAGGCCGGCAGGCCTTTGAAAACATCGAGCGGGCCATCAATTCCGGCAATGAGTCCAGGATACGTACGGAAATTCTGGATTTTTATCAACAATATATGCTTTTATCCCAAAAAAAGGACTCAAGAAAGATTATTGCTGTATAATAAACATAGTATTTTATACAGAAGCGGGGTAAAGGAATGAAAATAAAATTTTTAGGCGCCACTAAAACGGTGACCGGTTCTTTTTTTGTACTGGAAACCGAAAGTCGGCGCTTTGCTGTTGATTGCGGCTTATTTCAAGGTATGAAAGAGATCAAAGAGCGGAATTACCAGGATTTTGTTATCGAGCCTGGTTCCATAGACTTTTTAATATTAACCCATGCCCATATTGACCATACCGGTTTAGTCCCCAAACTATGCAAACATGGCTTTAAAGGGCCTATCTACTGCAGTTATCCTACTGCTGAGCTGGCTACTGTACTATTGCCTGACGCAGGATATATTCAGGAAATGGAAGTCGAACGGAAAAACCGCAAATTTCTCCGGGCCGGCAAAGACGTAATCGAGCCGATCTATACGGCAGAAGATGCGCTGGATTGTTTAAAACAGTTTCAGCCTCTCAGCATGGATGAAGTTATTGACCTGGCACCGGGTATTGAAATTCGTCTGCGGGATGCCGGGCATATTTTGGGATCCTGTATTGTGGAATTATGGGTGGTAGAAGACGGAAAAAAACTGAAACTGGTCTTCACCGGTGATCTGGGCAATGATAAGCAGCCTATCTTAAAAGACCCAACTGTAATTGAGAATACTGATTACCTGATCATTGAATCAACCTATGGCAACCGCAGTCATAAGGACATCGGGGACCGGGCCCAGCAGTTGAAAGAGGTGATCGATTTCACCATGCAAAAAGGAGGAAACCTGATCATTCCTGCTTTTGCGGTGGAGAGAACCCAGGACCTGCTGTATGATTTAAACCTGTTATTTAGAGATGGGAAACTGGATCCCAATATCGATATCTACATTGACAGTCCTCTGGCCATAGCTGCCACGGAAATATTTGAACGTAATGAACATTTCTACGGTGACGAAACCAGGCAAATGGTAGAAAACGGCAATCACTTTTTGAGAATTCCAAACCTGAAATTCTCCCGTTCACAGCAGGACTCGATGATGTTAAACCAGACCAAGAGGAATACCATTATTATTTCCGCCAGCGGCATGTGTGACGCCGGCCGGATCAAGCATCATCTGCGGCATAACCTGTGGCGGCCTGAGTCTACGATCCTGATCGTCGGTTACCAATCCCAGGGTACACTGGGGCGCCGTTTATTTGAAGGTGAAAAAATCGTTACCATCCATGGTGAACAGGTGGCAGTCAAGGCTGACATTAAAACCATCGATGCCTATTCCGCCCATGCAGACCGGGAAGGTTTGCTGGAATGGATGCAAAGGTTCGTGGTGCCGCCCAAAGCAATATTCATAGTTCACGGAGAAGAAGAGGCGCAGATCGAACTGGCTGGTAATATCAAGGAACAGTTAAACGTACCGGTCTTTATTCCCGCCTGGCAGGATGAATATACCTTGAAACCTGCCCAGGAAATGAGCAAAACAGTTTATACCGGAGCCGATACGAACAAGGCTATGATTGCAGAACAAATGTATTTGGATCTGAGACTGAAAATCAATCGAATATTTTCGGAAAATTGGGATAAAGCTGATTATGACAAAATCATTGATTCCATGAATAAAATCAGTTCTGCTTTATAGATTTTTTAGAGCTGGCGCTGGGAGAACACCTTTATCCGTCAGCTCCTTTTCGCATTGAAAAGGTTAAAATATTTTGGTTATCTTTGGTTTATTTCTCACGGTTCTTTTTTGCAGGATATTGCTTGGAAGGTTCCGTTTTCTCGATAAATATCGGTTTTTATCGACTTGAAGCAGACCTTTTCAAAGTGCTATAATTTCTTTACTTCATCTAAAAACGGGGGCCTTATTATATGAATAAGTATTCCGCTGCACTCGAAATCTTCCGCTGGGGAAATGCCAATGTACCGGGAGTCATATTCTGGTATGCCAACGAACTGGATTTGAATATGGAAGACATTGGTATATTATCTGCTATTTATTACGCTTTCCAAAGGAGCAAGCCTCTCAATCAAACAGGGATCAATATTGGACAAGTTCTTCAGGTCTGTCCGGCTCTGACCAAAAGCAAATTATCCCGCCAGATAAGCCGGCTGGAGAAATTAGGAATCATTAAGGTTGAAGAAAAGAACAAGAACTTTAATGACCGGGAAATCTTTCTGGAACCCATAATGGAAAAATTATGCCGCCTGGTGACCAGGGATCATGATCAGTTAATCGAGCATAAACCATTGGTGAAAAATGAAAAGAGCAGCGAATTACTAAGCAGCCGTATCGAACAACTGGAATTGCAGCTGGAAGAAGAACGGCGCAAAACCATGTATGTTGATTTCAGTCATGGCAATAACAAAAATTATAAGAAGGTAGCAGATTTTATCGCCAAAAAAACCGGTAACCTGTTAAGCCTTAAAATGTCTAATGAACTCAAAAAATGGCTGGATGAAATGAACTATACCCCGGAGTTTCTGCTCTGTATGCTGGAACTCTGTTTTGAAAGAAATATTTATAATCCCAAAAGTATCACCAGGATCGCCACAGATTTAAGAGAATACTCTATCAATACCGTGGAAGGCCTGAATCTGTACTTTAAGAAATATGTTGATACTGATTTAAGCCGCAATAATTTGGCTCAGTTCGATCCTGAGGTCATGGAATTTGGCAATTATACAGGCATCGATATGTCAGCCGAAGCCCGCCGGAAAATCTATTACAAGTGGAGATATGACTGGGCCTTCACCCATGCCCTGATCATGAAAGCGGGAGAGGTAATGTGCCAGCGCACCAAAAATGGCGGTCTGGAATACATAGACAGCGTCCTGGCTAACTGGAAGGCCAAAAATATAAACAAAGTTGAAGAAGCCCAAAAGGAAATCGCCGAATTTAAAAATAAAGCCAGGAAAAACGATTTTACTGTACCTAAAAAACAGGTAACACCAAATTTAAGTGAATATGAGATTTTTATATCACCGGTAGCTGAGGAAATAAAAAGCAAATAACAGCAGTTTGAACAGTTAGGATGGTGGCGTTCGGTTGAACACGGTATTAAGAGAGCAGGTAGAAAAAGAATTATTATTTGATTTGGAAAGCGAACGCCGGGTCTTATCCTCCATGCTGCATTCGGAAGAAGCCTGTATCGAAGGATACAGTGTTTTATCAGCGGCTGATTTTTATGCCCCGAAACACGGTACCATCTTTGAGCTGATCTGCAGTTTGTTTGACCGGGAGATCAGGCCCACCTATGTGGAGTTGCTGAAGGAAGGGCATAGCCTGGGGATCTTTACCAATCCCCGTGATCTGGAAGATATCAAGTATATTGCTGAACANNGAAAATATGAAAATTTCCTGCGTATACGTTATCAGCAGCTGAGTGAAGGAGCGGACCGGGAAACCGAACAGATCCTGATGGAAGCCGAGGAAGAATTGACGAATCTTACGGCTTTGGAAGTTGATGATAAGATCGATACCCCGCAGGATATGGCCAAATTTGGCTATGATGAAGTAGAAAAAAGGTTTCTCCGTTTCAAGGAGATCCAGGAAATGTATAAGGGCGTTCTGCCTTTGGATGGATTGCCTACCGGCTTTGACAACCTGAACCATATTACGTTAGGTTACAAACCGGGGGAATTGATCATACTGGGGGCCCAGACCGGCCATGGGAAAACTGCTTTTGCGCTGCATACCGCCAAAGAAGTAGCGGTCAATAACCAGCACAATGTATTATACCTGAATACTGAAATGAGCAGGCAGCAGATCGCATTGCGCTGGGGCTCAATATTGTCTTCCATCGACCATGACCGTATTCGCAGCGGGAATATCAACGAGACGGAATTATCGATTATTTTCGAGGGG
>DBRM01000084.1:13128-13319 GCA_002305965.1 Syntrophomonas sp. UBA1368 | reverse complement strand
TAGAGGCTTCAATTTTTTCAATGGGTCTGTCTTTCGCCCAATACGTTTTACTCAATAACCCAAAAACAGCTTCCATCGATAACAGCGATTTCTCATCACTCAGCAGATACTCTTCCCATCTATATTCCATGTTCAGCAGCCTTTCATTATTTTCTATGCAACATGACAAGAATGCATGTGGGTGCCATATT
>DBRM01000084.1:0-13003 GCA_002305965.1 Syntrophomonas sp. UBA1368 | reverse complement strand
TGTGAGATCAGCAGCAAGCCGGCAAACCTGATCTGGTGCCCGCAGTACCTGTCCGCTTGCTCCTCTCACTTTTCCGGCAGCATCAAATTCCAACCAGCTAGCCATTTGATGGAAAGTATCCACCAGGCTGCCGGCTATTATTTGGTTTCCCTGCTGATTCTTTATTAGCTGCTGGCTCTTGCTGCGGCTGAAAAGATCAGCCTGGCGAGGTGACCCGCCGATAAAATCCGCCCAGGAACTTTGCACCAGTTCCAGATTACTGTAGTAACGACAAGAGCCGGCGTAGGCCTTCTCCCAAAAGTCGTTATAGGCTTCAGCATCCGGGTATCCCCGCTGATCAAAAAAGAATGTTTCCGCCTGGACTACACCGATGACGCAATCATTGAACAGCGATCTTTCAAGTTCATCTCCTGCATTCTGCAGCGCAGCTTTCATCTGCCGCCCGCTGCCCAGGTAGGCTTCAACCCCCTTCAAGCTGTCGACATGGACGGTTTCTTCCGCCATGTTTCCTGCCCGACCCANNCCTGCCCGTCTTTCAATATGGTTATCCATGTAATCTGTCAGCGCAATAATAGATTGTTCATCTTTCTTCCGTACTGATGTGAACCAGTGACGCTGCAGCAAAAAATCCAATACTTTCCACTCCTTTACCATCAACCTGTCATTGAGCCGGTTGTTGGTATTGATTTTATCTTATCTTAAAGATTAAAGATCGGCTATTTTTCTTCCTGCTTTGCTTGATGGAAAAAACGCACTGACCTCTTAAAACTACAGATTCTTCCCCTCAATTTACCATCTGGTATGGATTTGACGTTATTTTGCGACATTCTTTTAAAACCTGCCGGCGATGCCGGTTCAAAACAAGTCGGACAAGTTCATGCCTATTTATCGGTTTTGCGCCTTGCCTTAACAATAAAATATAATTGTGACAATCATTTACATACTAGGGAAGGAGGCGAAAAAGTGCGTAAACATATTAAAAGTATAACAATTTTCATAACCTTGCTTATGTTTTTCACCATACTCCCCTCTCAGGATGCACAGGCCGCTTATCTGGGCGACCGGGTCCTTAAACAATCCATGCAGGGATATGATGTCAAGCAGCTTCAACAGGACCTGACCTGGTTAGGGTATGATACCGGCGGGACCGAAGGGATATTCGGCCCTAAAACCTTAAGTGCCGTAAAACATTTCCAGGCCCAGAATGGACTGGCTGTAGACGGCATCGTGGGGAAGCAAACCGCTGCTGCTCTCGTTAGGCAGGTCAGCAATCCGGGTAACAGCGCCAATTCCTCCAGAGGACTTCTGGACACTGCCCGCAAGGACCTGACAGATTTGGCTCGTCTTATTTATGGAGAAGCCCGAGGTGAATCCTATACCGGCAAAGTCGCGGTAGCGGCAGTGGCATTGAACCGCCTGAAATCCAAGATTTTCGGTTCCACCATCCAGGAAGTTATTTTTCAGCCGGGTGCCTTTACGGCAGTCAGTGACGGTCAATTTTATCTCAAACCCGATGCTTCCGCTTTCAATGCAGCCCGGGATGCTTTAAACGGATGGGATCCCACCGGCGGCGCTCTTTATTACTGGAATCCGGTCACAGCTACCAGCAAATGGGTCTGGAGCCGGCCGATCATTACCACCATTGGCCGCCATGTATTTGCAAAGTAAGTTTTGAAATAAGCAGGGATTTTCCTGCTGCGGGCAAAAAAGGGTCAAGCGCAGAACACTCCATCAGGGTCGCGCTTGGCCTTTTTTGACCTGCAAAACAGAGCGGGCAAAAATGGTCAAGAGCAAGGCAATCTGAAAGGGGCGTGATTTTTATTTATTGCCAACCACATATAAATATGTCAGGATAATACTGTTAAACCCTGTTTTAATCAGGAGGAGCAGTATCCATGAGGATCTCACAAGAAACTAAACATATGAGCGTTTTATTCGCTTCCATATTTTTGGTTGGCATCGGTTTCAGCATCATCATGCCTGTTTTGCCATATTACGCAGAATCCATGGGCGCCAGTGCCTTTCAATTAGGCTTGCTGATGACCGTATATGCCATATGCCAGTTTATATTCGCTCCTATATGGGGGGCTTACTCTGACCGTGTAGGACGCAGGCCGGTATTATTAACGGGCATAATCGGCTTTGCCTTCACCTTTATCCTGTTTGGCTTTTCCACTCAATTGTGGATGTTATTCTTATTTCGTATCATCGGCGGTTCCTTATCTTGCGCTACCATGCCGACTGCCATGGCCTACGTTGCCGATTCCACCAGTCCGGAAAAGAGAGGTAACGCTATGGGGATGATCGGGGCTGCCATGGGCATGGGTATGATCTTTGGCCCGGCCATCGGCGGTCTTTTATCCGGAATATCGCTGGCCTTTCCTTTCGTCTTCGCCGGTATATTAGCACTTTTTAATGCTGCAGCAGTGTGGCGATTACTGCCTGAATCTCTGCCTGCTGAAAAGCGGGTCTATCAAAAGAAAAAAGTACAGCATGCCTCTCTGCTGGAAGGATTAAAGAGCCCTTTTGTAATCCTGTTTTTCGTAATGATGCTGGCCAGTACCGGTGAATCAATCCATCAGGGGACCTTTGCTCTTTTTACGGAAATGAAACTGGGCTTTACCGCCCGTGACATCGGCTGGGCTTTTACCACTGCAGGAGTGGTTTCAGCATTGGTACAGGGAATGCTTACCGGGAAAATGATCAACCGGCTGGGCGAGGAAAAAACTGCTTCCATCGGCATAACCCTATTAGGCCTGAGTCTTGCTCTCTTTATTTTTACTTTTAATATCCCAAGTTCTATCGTTTTTATGGCCATCTTTGCAGCAGGCACCGGCCTCATACGCCCTTCCATCTCTGCCGCGGTCTCCAAAAGAACGCAAGGCTCACAAGGTTCGGCGATGGGGATTCTACAAGGCTATGACAGCCTGGGCCGTGCGATCGGGCCATCCTTAGGCGGCTTTATGCTTGACCAGGCATTGAACTTGAATTATTATACGGGCGTGATCATCACTTTGTCGGCACTGGCAGTGCTGCTGTACGGGTCACGTCTGAAGACAGCCGTTCATGCAAATAACAGGGAAAACGTGGGAGAATAGTTAGATGGAAATCACGTTCCTTTTTACCACCGCTTTTATCGTAGGCTTATCTGGGGCAATGATGCCCGGGCCTTTACTGACCGCTGATATTTATTCCAGTGCTGAGCGGGGTTTTTGGGCCGGTCCGCTGCTGGTTTTAGGTCATGGTTTACTGGAACTGGCCTTGATCATGGCGCTTTTAGCCGGCGCAGCCAGTTTTTTGGTCCGGCCAGCGGTAGCCACTGTCATTGCACTGGCCGGCGGTATTTTTTTAATCTACTTCGGTTTTACCATGATTCGTGATGTTTTGACCGGTAAACTGCAGCATTTTGACAACCAGGCGGCCATGACCATCGAACGTCACGGGACGATGCACCCTGTTTTGTCTGGAATCATTATTTCTGCCGCCAATCCTTACTGGATCATCTGGTGGGTAACCATCGGACTCGGCTATTTGACGATGGCATTGAAAAGTGGTTCCCTGGGGATCGTCTCCTTTTTCTCCGGCCATATCCTGGCTGATTTTGTCTGGTACACTGCCATCGCATACCTGGTCAGCAAAGGGGCAGGATTCATATCTCCCCGGATCTATCAGGGGATATTAACGATTTGCGGGGTTTTTATGCTGGGTTTAGGAGGATACTTTATTTATTCCGGATTCATAGGGCTGCCCGTAATGAATACATAATATTCCGCCTTCCTTTTCTTGACACGTTGAGGGCAGGGCGTTATGCTTAAAATTATCTTATAGAGAGCAGGTGAACTTTTCATGCGGAAACAAAAAAGAATTGCCGCCATTCATGACATCTCCTGTTTCGGCAAATGCTCTTTAACCGTTGCTCTGCCGATCATTTCTGCAGCGGGAATCGAAGTCAGCTGCATCCCCACTGCCGTGCTTTCCACCCATACCGGTGGTATTTCGGGCTGGACTTACCGGGATCTGACCGAGGATATCCTGCCCATCATTGATCACTGGCAGACACTGGATCTGGAGTTTGATGCTTTATATACAGGATTCCTGGGTTCTTTTGAGCAGATCAATATCGTTGCCGAGATATTTGACCGTCTTAAAACCCCTGACAATTTGATCATCGTAGATCCGGTCATGGCAGATAACGGCCAATTATACAAGATATTCCCCCCCAACTTCCCCGAGGGTATGAGAAAACTATGCACCAAGGCCGATGTAATCGTTCCCAATATTACAGAAACCGTTTTGATGCTGGATGAACCATACCTGGAGGGCCCATACACTCAAGCTTATATAGAAGATTTGCTCAAGAAACTGGCCGGATTGGGCGCAGGGAAAGTTGTGCTGACCGGGGTATATTTCGACCATCACCGGCTGGGAGCTGCGTCCTATGACAGCAAAACCGGTGAAATCAGTTATGCCTTTTCAGATTGGCTCGAAGGATATTTTCATGGAACCGGCGATGTATTTGCCAGTGCCCTCACCGCAGCCTTGTTAAATGATATCAATATTGCCCGGGCTGCTGAAATTGCAGTTGACTTTACGGTAGGCAGCATCGCCCGCACCAAAGCAGCAGGTACGGATATCCGTTTTGGGGTCAATTTCGAACAGGGACTTCCTAAGTTGATACAGCAGTTGGGTATTTAAATGTGGTTGGTCCGCCCCCTTGACATCAGGAAAGATGCAAGGGGGTCTATTATTGTATCAGCCTTATTGTCAATGGGTACCTATAAGCTTCCCCGTTGCTGGCGTGGATCGCTCCGATGATGGTCATGGCCAGACTGAATAAAAACAAGCAGCCAATCAAGATGAGAAAAACGATTGCAATGGGAATCAGCACCAATGTAATGAAGAAAAGAGCCCCCAATGCCGACAGGACGAAGCCATAGATCATTAATGAAATCTGAAAGTTAAGCACTTCTTTGCCCTGGTCTTCCACCAGGTCATATTCGTTCTTCTTAAACACCCAAATCAGCAATGGGCCCAACAGATTCCCAAAAGGGATCCCCAGGTATATAGCCAGCGCGGCAATATGACAGCCGGTTGCCCAATTGCGTCCGGTTTGTTCATCAACATTCATGGTTCTGCCTCCTTCGTCTTATGTGATCCAGGATTCCCTATTGACCCACTGGTTTGATTTGGGCTCCAAAGGGTATCAGCCCCAGCTTTGCAAGTTTTATATGCTGCAGACCAAAGGGTATTCCGATAATCGTAATAAAAAACAATGCAGCGATAGCAAGATGGGCCAGGAAAAACTCCCAGCCGAATACAATGACCCAGATAATATTTCCGATCAATCCGCCCGCCCCGAAGTTGCCAAGTTCTATCTCCCTGCCGAAAGGCCAGAGGACAAAGCCGGCGATTTTAAAACACTGCAGTCCGAAAGGAATACCGATTATAGTTATGCACAGTAAAGCTCCTGCCAAAAACCATGCGATGGCAGCGATGACCCCGCCAATCAGCAGCCAGAAAATGTTGCCGATCAATCTCATCATCTCACCTCCATCTGCGTAAACGGATTTAAAACTACTTAAATTGTAAACCATGGCCAACTATTAACCAATACTTCGCTGCGAAAAGCCCCGCGATCAGCTGCACTGCAGTGACCAGGCGGGGCTTGTGTGTAAAATGAAATTATGCTCTTATGATGATCTGTTTATAAGATGTTCCGGTCCAGCTCGTCCTCATCCGGTACACCATCATCGAATTCAGGCAGGTTGAAATCATCTTTTTCTTTCATCAGATCATGGATCAAGCCCTCTTTGATGTACATGGTCGGCTGTTTACCGATATGGACTACGATTTCTATACCACCTTCGTTGGTTATGGTATAGAAATTTTCACAGACCCGCAGGATCTCCATAATCGGTCCTTTGCCTGACATCAGCAGGCCGTAATGTTTAACTTCAATGGTTTTGACATGGATACTTAACAAATCGATCAAGGATCTTTTAGCTGACTCGGCCATTTTGGAGAAATCAATAGCATGGACATTTTTAAATATGAGTCGAACCTGGAATCTCACCCGTTCATCAATGGATTTTTCTTTGGTCATATTATCAGCCCCCCTTCAAATATTGATCAGTTGATCTTGTTCAAATTATAACATAAACCAATGTATAATTAAATTTTGTGACGTTTTTTGTAAAAACCACTTCGCAGACACATGTTCTTAAATGCCCATTTAAACCTAATTAGGAGTATATTGGCAATATTTACTTCTATTTTTTTTGCTGGTTCTCAATTATATTTAGAAGCATAAAACGACAAAGGAGGAAAAATATGCAGAAACTATTGACCATTGCACTCGTTGTTTTCTTTTCCGCCCTGTCACCGCTGACTGCGGCGGCAGCAGACTGTAATCAACAAATCACTTACACCCGATTAGGTTCTGCTGACATCGACCTGGCTGATTATTTTAGCAGGACAACTGCCACCTCTGCTCCTGTCGTTAAAATCATCAGCAATACTTCCAGTTCTGAGTATAGTAAACTTATCTCGCTCTTAAACGGCTCAACAACCGTAAGCAAAACCAAATATTATTCACCGGTGGTCATTAAAAGAATTTACCAAAAGCCTGTTGTTATCACACCCGTACCTAAAACGCCTGTGACTCCCAGCACTCCCCCGGCAACTCCCGGTAATCCGCCGGCAGTCCCCAGCACACCCCCGGTAACTCCCCCTGTTTCAGGCGGTGGTAACGGTACCGGAACTGGTACAGTGACCAGTAATTTCAACGCCATGCAGACAGAAATGTTGTCATACATTAACAATGCCCGCAGTGCAGCTGGGGTAAGCTCATTGTCACTGGACAAAAGCTTGTGTGAAGGAGCAACGCTTAAATCGAAAGATATGGCAGTAAACGGATATTTTTCCCATACTTCGCCCACTTATGGTTCGCCCTTTGAAATGATGAAAAGCCTGGGCATTACATATCGAAGTGCCGGAGAAAATATTGCCAAGAACACCAGTGTTATCGGTGCTCACAATGCTTTTATGAATTCTTCCGGCCACAAAGCCAATATCTTGAACAGCAGTTTTAAGAAAGTCGGGCTGGGCTTTTATCAAAAAGGCAGCTACCTTTATGTGACCCAATGGTTTACCAATTAAAGTGACCACAACAAAAGGCGGGCTTGATGCCCGCCTTTTTTAACTCAACAACCTTTTTCTACATGAACGCATTCCAATCTGATATTTCGCTCCCGCATAAGTACCATGGCCGCCCAAAATCCTGATCGGCTTTGCCGCCATAAGAGAAGAAGAGATAAGTGATGCGGTCACGCTGCTGCATAAAGCCTGGTACTGAGGAATTGTGGAATCAATCATCCGGCAGGGGAATAAAATAGTCTGAATTAAGATATGACTAAATTGAAGCATCCTCTACTTCAGGCAAAGGAGTTTAAATATGCAGGTATTCATTGCCGGTCCGCGGACCATCTCCCGGTTGGAGCCGGAGTTGTTAAAGCATTTAGATACCCTGATCGATAATGGTTATACGATTTTAATCGGTGATTCCATCGGCATTGATAAAGTAGTTCAGGAATATTTGGCGGCCAGGCAATACAAGAAGGTCAAAATTTATGCCTCCAATGGAATTGCCCGGGTCAATATAGGAGGCTGGGATGTGATGAAGATAAAAGTCCCTGCTGACAAAAAAGGATTTGCTTTTTATGCCGCCAAAGACCTGGCCATGGCAGACGAAGCTGATTACGGCATTATGGTCTGGAATGGCAGCAGTAAAGGCACATTGAACAACTTTCTCAATATGGCCCGGCTGGGCAAAAAAGTGCTGGTTTACTATACCCCGGACCGCAAATTCCATTTGATGCAATCATTGGAGGATATCAAAAAACTATATCTTAATCATTGAGCCAACCTGGAGTCTGAATGCAGGAAACATTTAATAAGGATTCCTGAAAATAAAAACATAATACAAAGCGAACTGCACCAAGATGATTAGCGGAATGCCGATGACAAACTTCATATGTCTGGTCTTGTGGCGGAATGTATACATCGCCAGCCAGGCGCCCAGTGAACCGCCCAGAATGGCGGCCAGGAACAGATTGAACTCACTGATCCGCCAACCTCCGGACTGAGCCTTTTTTTTATCCAGTCCGAACAGAATAAATGCGATGATATTCATAATCAACAAATATAACATAAAAGCTCTTTCCTTTTTCCAACTTAATAACGTAAATCCTGCTATGTCTTTGTCAATCCGGTCGGCCATCTGCCAGGGTTCAAGGCTCCTATAGCGGGTGGCTGTGAATCCTGGTAATTTGCCTTATAAACTTCTTTGTATGGTATACTTATAGATCTTTTCCGTAGGAGAAACACCTTTGACCGTTACCTGATCACTCTCATAATAGATATCATAATCAGCACCGGCCGGCCCTAACTCAAGGAGTGGCCGATTCAATATTCTTTCGATATCAGCATTATTTTGCGGCAGGTTCCCCCCGTTGGTCACTTTATAACTATTTACTGCTTTTACGATCTTCCTGACATTGTCTTGGGTTTGGAAGTTATAGACCGGGGTGGTTGCCAAACGGGCCACGGCATCTCCGTTCATTAATACAATGGCCAGTATTATGATCAAAAACAGCAGATTGACCATTGTGGAACCCTTCTGGCAGTTTTGGCGAAGCCTGGACCTAAAATTGATGATCATAATATCATTCTCCTTTAAGTGATTTTATGATATCGAATTTCTAGCATGATTCCTTTTCGATCCTTGACTTCATCTGCTGCTGGAATATTTCCTCAATTATCATTCTGTTTATATTGTATCAAATTCGTCAATTGTGTTGGTGATTCCTGCCATTTTGTCTCCTTTGATCCTCAACCACCGATTTATCCCGTAACTTTCCTGCGGAAGCAGCTACCAGGAAAGAATTCAAAAATGCCAGAGCATAAAGGCGCCAATCTTTATAATTCCCGCCATTTGCTATATTGGCCGTTACAAGGATGAAAAATGCCCAAAGCGCAGCATACAGATCGGTACCAAATTTCCAACATCCGCAGTTGTCGACTACCCTGCCGGTATATAATACGATCAAAAAAGTGATCATTGCCGCCCCGGACAAAGTCATAAGGGTCGACCAGGAGAATAAACTATCAGCCATTGTGATCCCCCCGCTTCAAAACATGCGATCCATTATAAGATATAATATGAGATAACTTACTGTAAGGAATCAAAACGATATTATGTGCTTTCTATGTCCTTGACACTGACTGGCAGAAGTAGTATTCTTCCATCATTGCAGCGAATTAAATTTCTTCCTGCTATCAAAGACGCAGCCTAAAGGAGAAGAAAAATATGGAGATCAGACCAATCAAGAAAAAATTGCGGCTTTATGGTTTTAATAATCTCACCAAGACTTTAAGTTTTAATCTGTATGATATCTGCTATGCACTTACTCCGGAGCACAGCGCAGAATATATTGAATATATCGATGAGGAATATAATGCCGAACGGCTTACCCAGATACTGACCAATGTGGCCGGCATCATTGGTGCCAATATCCTCAACATTGCCATGCAGGACTATGAGCCTCAGGGATCCAGCGTCACCATCCTCATTGCTGAAGATGCCAATCAATGCAGATCGGAAGGATGCGCTGACAATAACTCCGAATCGCCCGGGCCGCTGCCCGAAGCAGTGGTGGCCCACCTGGACAAGAGCCATATAACCGTACACACCTATCCCGAGAATCACCCGGACCAGGGGGTGAGCACCTTCCGGGCTGACATCGACATTTCCACCTGCGGAGAAATTTCACCGCTAAAGGCCTTAAATTACCTGATCAGCACTTTCAAACCGGATATCAGCATCATCGATTACCGGGTGCGCGGCTTTACCCGTGATCTGGGCGGCAACAAATTTTTCATTGATCACAAGATCAATTCCATCCAGAACTTTATTTCCGCCAAAACCCGCAAATTATACCAGATGATTGATGTAAACGTTTATCAGGATAATATTTTTCATACCAAAATGATGCTGAAGGATTTTGATCTGGATAATTATCTTTTTGGCACTGCGCCGGCCAATCTCAGCAGCAATGAAAAAAGCAGGATCCGCAAAAAGATCAAGCGCGAAATGATGGAAATCTACACCGGTCAGAATATAACCTACCTATAATAAGCCCGGTTCAGCAGATCCAGGCGCTGACAGCAAATATAAAAAAATCGGCAGTCTTTGTTTGGACTCCCGATTTAGCATGTCTGACACAGATTAAGGCTTTACTTCCCTGGTTTTCTCCTGATACTCGGATCATACCATTTATACTTGATATTATTCTTTTGTCTTTCGTGATAACCAAAGTAATCAATGTTCTTTTTAAAAATGATCTTGTTTTTTTCCAGATACTCCGCACCGATTTTGGCATAAGGGTCATCCAAATTATGAACACCCTTAAGGTAAAATTCCGCAAAGTCGGCCAGCAGCCGGGAATCCCAGTCATACCCGTCACCGCAGAAAGTTAATACAAAAATAAGTCCCGGTTTCTTTTCCAATAAAGCCATCTTATTCTCAAATTCCACCGTATAGTCCACCATCAGCGCCCGCGGCATGTACATGATGCGTCGTTTTTCTTCCTCTTCCGGGGTAGGATCGATAAGTTCCGGCATATACTCCTTCTGCATAAAAGCTTTATAGGCTTCCCATTCGTTTTTCGGTTCCGGCTGGATGGTCTTCACATCACAATTGATCTGTGATTCTTTGTAATGCAGTCGAAAATCAATTTTTTCCTGTCCCCCCGGCAAAGGAACTTCATACTCCATCAGCTCACAGTATGCCCTTGGTTCCTCCAGCAGCACATTCGCCACACTGATATGGTTGGCTATTTCCAGCAATGTTTTCAGATCCTGTGGCAGGCTTTGTTCCTGAACATGCAAGCTATTCCACTTGTCGATCAATTTCTCACAGTCCGGGAATCTATCTTTCTTGCTTTGCAGATCTTTCACAATGCTTTGGTCAAATTCATTTTTGAACTGTTTGACAAGTCTCATTGAATAAGCCATTGCTGATACTCCTTTCCTTTCCGCCAAATCTACGCCGCCTGCATTTTTATTTTTATCGGGTAAGCAATAGATTACACGAAACGTTGTCCTTTCTTATTTATGATATTCTTTGTCCGCTCATGGATTCCTTTAAAATCAACAGGATTTTTTCGAATCATTTAAAGCGATGACACATCCGTTCTCTTGTTTCACCCCTTTTGCCACTGTATGAGAAGTGCTACAATGTAAGCTAGCAAAGAGGAAAGAAGAATAATATGGAAAACAGTTTTGAAGCACTGGGGATCATCCCCCCGATCTTAAAAGCCCTTGAAGAGATGGGTTTTGAAGCACCGACGGAAGTACAGAGCCGGGCTATTCCTCATATATTAAAACAAGAAGATCTGGTGGTCATTTCCAAGACCGGCAGCGGCAAGACTGCTGTTTTCGGCGTAGCTCTGCTGCAAATGATCGATCCCACGGCACCTGGCCCCCAGGGGTTGATCCTCACCCCTACCCGGGAACTGGCAGTCCAGGTGGACAGTGACCTGAAGAAAATGGCGACTCATCTTGACCATAAAACCACCGCTGTCTATGGACAGCATAATATCAATACTGAGATTCAGGCTCTCAATAAAGGTGTATCAGTGATTACCGGCACCCCGGGCCGTGTATTTGATCATATTTCCCATGGCAATCTGCCCACCAAAAATATTCGTTATCTGATCCTGGATGAAGCCGATCGCATGCTGGATATGGGTTTTTTTGACCAGGTCAGAAGAATTGTCCGTACTCTGCCCAGAAACAGGGTAACGCTGCTCTGTTCTGCTACCATCCCGGAAGAAGTCCGTAAACTCAGCCGGGAAAATATGAAAAATCCGGTGATCATTGAAATCGAGTCTCCCACCATGACGGTGGAAACCACCCAGCAAGTTTATTACCGGGTCAATCATAATGAAAAAAATACTCAGTTAAACCGTCTGCTGCTTTTTGAGCAGCCGGAAAGCTGTGTGATCTTCTGCAATACACGCATCGCTGTTGACCGGGTGCAAAGCTTTCTCACCCGCAAAGGGTACGCCTCCCGGTCTCTGCACGGAGATATTCCCCAGACCAAGCGCTTGAATACCCTGCAGCAATTCAAACGCGGAGAATTTCATCTGCTGGTTGCCACCGATGTTGCAGCCCGCGGGATCCACATTGACGATTTATCGCTGGTCATCAATTACGATGTGCCTCTGGAAAAAGACGGATATGTGCACCGGATCGGGCGAACCGGCCGGGCCGGAAATGTTGGACGTGCCATCACTCTGGTCACCAGTGATGATATTATGAGCCTTTATGAAATCGAAGAACATATCGGAACTCTGATCGAGGAAGCCGAATTGCCATCGGATGCCTTTTTCAATGAGCACCGGGATTCAGTGGCAAGGTGGAAACAGGCTAATATTATAAAAGCCAGAGAAGCCAAACCTGACGCCGGCAATAAAACCAAAGAGGGACAAAGGAAACGCTCATCATCAAGGCCTCGTCAGCAGGGAGAGAGTAGCGCCGCTGATTCTCAGCGTCAGCCAAGACCCAAGGACCGTCCCCAGAGCACAAGTACCGCTCCTAAATCATCCGCTCAGCAAGGCAAAATTGCTGTGGCTGCCGAGAGAAAAAAGACCGGTGAACCACCTCGTCAGAATCGCCAGGATAATAGAGAGCCGGTAACACCAAAAAGAGTTGGAAACGTAACGCCCTCTCAGCCGAGAGAAACCAGTCGGCCGGTCAGCCAGCCTTTGCCGCCTGCTGCAATGCAGGCGGAAAAAGAACAGAAGCAGCCCTTGTTTAAGCGGGTACTGCAGCGTTTGTTTAAAAAGTGAGACTCGCGGGGCGACAGAGTCGTCGCCCCCTACAGCGCACGAGCAAATGTCTCCACTTTCCCCTAACCAACTAACTACTAACCAACTAACCA
>DBRM01000006.1 GCA_002305965.1 Syntrophomonas sp. UBA1368 | reverse complement strand
AACTGGAAAAGTATCGACAATGATCCAGAATGACGGATCAACAATTGACAAAAGAATTATGACGCTGCCATCTGATATCATCCCGCTGCGGATAATCAGAACGAAAATGAGCTCCCCGGCTTTCTGTACGTCCCAGGGCCGCCTGAATGATGATCCTTGCCACGGTCAGCATATTGATGGCTTCATAGTAAGATGTAATATCATCAGCTTTATCCAGCCCGGTATATATTTCCTGCAATTTTCGGTCAGCCTGCAACAGGCCATTTTCGTTCCTTATTATACCGGCATTTTCCCACATAATATCTTTCAGCATACTTTTCGCTTTATCCGGTGTAATATTTCTTTGCGCTGGTCTTATCACCCAGTCATGGTCAAACTGATTAAAAATTTCCTCTGCTCCTATGCGACGGCGGTAAAGTATTTTTTCCAGATTGTCCACGATTCGCTGACCAAACACAATTCCTTCCAGGAGTGAATTGCTGGCTAAACGATTGGCGCCATGTACCCCTGTACAAGCAGCTTCTCCCGCAGCAAAAAGGCCGTAGACACCTGTTTCTCCGTCAACATTGGTCTGGATCCCGCCCATCATATAATGGGCAGCAGGAGAAACCGGAACCATTTGCTTCGTCAAATCAATGCCTTTATTCAAACAAGTTTGATAAATATTGGGAAAACGTTTTTCAACCCGGGGGATGGTACTCATATCCAGCAGAACGTAGTCACTGTCCGTTCTTATCGTCTCACTTAAGATAGCCCGGGAAACGATATCCCGTGCTGCAAGTTCAAGCAGCGGATGATAATTCTCCATAAAACGCTCACCTTTGGTATTGTACAGCAGTCCTCCTTCGCCCCGGACTGCTTCCGAAATTAAAAACCGCTGTTTATCATCACTATAAAGTACGGTGGGATGAAACTGAATAAATTCCATATCAGTTAGCACACACCCCCCACGATAGCAGGCTGCCATACCGTCGGCGGTTGCCACTGATGGATTAGTAGTATGCCGGTATAACTGTCCCAGCCCCCCGGTAGCTATGATGGTGGCCCGGGCGGCATATATCACTGGTATTTGATTAACCGGATCATAGACATGAACACCGTAACATTCCCGCTGGGCGCGGTCTGTTAGTATATCGATCAAAAAGTGATCTTCGTTAATAGTTATATCCGGGTTATTTAAGCATTGATTGACCAACGCCAATCGAATCGCTTCACCGGTCGCATCTGCAGCATGTAAAATACGGGGACGGCTATGTGCACCTTCCCGGGTCAAAGAAATTGCACCGTCTTTCATATCAAAACTTGCTCCGGCCTCAATAAGTTCATGAACTCGTGCCGGTCCTTCGCGAACCAGTACATCAACTGCTTCAATATTACAAAGTCCTGCACCGGCTTCCAACGTATCCTCCAGATGCAGGAAAGGTGAATCTTCTTCGTGGACTGCAGCAGCGATTCCTCCCTGGGCTAAACCAGTATTGGAGTCCTTGACTGTTTTCTTGGTCAAAACCATAACTTTGCCATATTGACTGGCCTTCAGAGCAGTAAATAATCCTGCTATCCCACCGCCGGCAATCAGAAAATCGGTAATAATAACCGGTGTTTGAGATTTAAGTTTTTCGATATATCTGGTTACTATCATCTGCGCTCCATCACATCATACTTTGATTAAAAGAAGGGGTATGTAACCCCTTTTTTGGTACGACATGTTATTGATATTTATTTTATGGCCAGCATCCTTTGTAAAGCCAGATAAGCATTCTTTCGAATATCTTCCGGAACCTCAATTTGGTATTGTTTATTTATCAAAGTTTCGTTTAATTTGGGCAGGGTAATGTATTTCATATCCGGACATTCAAACCCTGTCCGTGCCAGGTAAAACTTTTTCTCAGGACAGGCTTTTTGCAGAGTGTATAAAAAGCCTTGTTCCGTACCAATGATGAATTCTTGTTCAGGGCTATACCTGACATATTCCAGAATACCTGCGGTCGAGCGCACTGCATCAGCCATGCGTGTAATCTCCGGCGGGCATTCCGGATGAACTGCTACTTTTACGCCGGGATGTAAACGCATTTGCTCTTCCAGCTGTAACGTAGTCAGAGCATCATGTACCGGGCAGCAGCCTTCCCACAAGATCATGTCGCGTCCAGTCCGGCTTTGAATGTAAGCACCCAGGTTTTTATCCGGAACAAAAATAATTTCTTTATCTTCCGGAATTAAATTTACTACCTGTACTGCATTTGAAGAAGTACAACAAATATAACTTTCGGCTTTTACTTCAGCACTGGTATTGACATAGGAAACGACCACTGCATTGGGATGTTGTTTTTTCATTTCCCTTAAGGCATTTGCATCTGCCATATCAGCCATGGGGCATCCGGCTTTTGCATCCGGCAGAATCACTGTTTTTTGCGGATTTAATATTTTTGCACTTTCCGCCATAAAGCCCACTCCGCAAAAAACGATAACCTGAGCATCCGTTTCAGCTGCCTGTTTTGCAAGTTGCAGCGAGTCACCTACAAAATCGGCTGCCTCCTGTATCTCCGGCAATTGATAAAAATGAGCCATTATTACTGCATTAAGCTGCTGCTTTTTTTTATCAATCTCCTGTAGTAAATCACGGGACAATCAAAGCGTCCTCCTGTCTGTTTTAGCTACTAATTTTTTGGATTTGATTGTGTTCGTTGACGAAAACCAATTTAGGTTTATAATTCTGGCATTCGTTTTCTTCCAATATAGTATAGGTCAATATGATGACAATATCCCCTTTTTGAACCAATCGGGCAGCAGCTCCGTTGAGACACACTATGCCTGACCCAGGTTCCCCCTCAATAACATAGGTCTCAAAACGTTCACCGTTGTTGTTGTTAACAATCGTTACTTTTTCATTCTCAAGAATATCTGCAGCCTCCATCAGTTTTTTATCCAACGTGATACTGCCTACATAATTGAGATCTGCTTCTGTAACGGATGCCCGGTGAATTTTTGACTTGAGCATATAACGAAGCACTTCTTTCACACCTCCACTATAAGATTATCTATCAATCTCGTATTCCCGAATTTAACCGCGAGAGCCATGATAATTTTTTCTCCGGACAGGTTCTTGACCTCCCCCAGATCTTCCGCCCGGTTTATTTCGATATAATCTATCGTGGCCTGTGGCTGAGCAGAAATAAGTTTCCTCATTCCCTGTTTCACTGTTTCCACATCCCTTTGTCCCGCCTCGATTTCTCTGGCAGCTGCTTTTAGTGCCTGATTAAGTACTGCCGCCTGCTGTCTTTGTTCGCTGTTTAAGTTTACATTTCTGGAGCTCAGCGCCAAGCCATCGGCTTCTCTGATTATAGGACATCGTACGATATTTACAGGGAAATTCAGCTCCCTGACCATTTTTTCAATCACAGTTACCTGCTGCGCATCCTTTTGACCGAAATAGGCTTTATCGGGCTGGCAAATCAAAAACAATTTGCTGACCACCGTGGTTACTCCTTTAAAATGACCGGGCCTGGAAGCACCGCATAGCTTTTTGGTAATGGATCCTTCTACCTCAACAAAAGTACTATAGCCTTCCGGATACATGTCCCGGGAAGAAGGAGCGAAAACGGCATCAGCCTGCTCCGCTTCCAATAGTTCCAAATCCCTCTTTATATCGCGGGGATATTCTTCGAAGTCTTCCCCTTGTCCAAATTGGATGGGGTTGACAAAAATACTGATTATAACAATATCGCATTCCTGCCTGGCCTTACGCACCAGACTCAGATGCCCCGCGTGCAGATAACCCATAGTAGGAACCAAGCCAATCCGTCTTCCTTCCGCCTTCCAGGCTTTACATTTATCCTGCATATCCTTAATATTCGTAAAGGTTTTCATCATTCATTCTCCGTCTACTATCAATATAGTTTTTCCAATACTTCATCGCTGATCGTAAAAGCATATTCATCACTCGGAAAGGTCCCAGCTTCAACTTCCTCTTTGTAAGCGGTTAAGGCCTCGATGATCTTGGGCTGTAAATCGGCAAATTTCTTGACAAACTTCGGAATATGCCCGGTAAACATACCCAGCATATCGTTGATGACCAAGACCTGCCCATCACAATACTGCCCTGCCCCAATACCAATGGTGGGGACTCCCACTTCCTCAGTAATTCGTTTGGCTAACAAAGCAGGAACACATTCCAGCACAATACAAAAAGCACCTGCTGCCTCCAGGGATTTGGCATCGGCTATTAATTTATTGGCTGTTTCCAGATCTTTGCCCTGGACCTTAAAGCCGCCAAACTGATTCACTGATTGGGGCGTTAGCCCGATATGAGCAACAACCGGTATTTGAGCATCGATAATTGCTTTTACCGTATCAACTCTTTCCTGGCCACCTTCAAGCTTGACCGCGTGTGCGCCGCCTTCCTGAATCAATCGTCCGGCATTTCGAACCGACTCTTTCCGGGAGACATGGTATGACAGAAATGGCATATCTGCAACCACCATGCTATTTTTTGCTGCTCTGGCTACCGCTTTCGTATGATGGATCATATCTTCCATCGTAACCGGCAAGGTGCTTTCATAACCCAGTACAACCATGCCCAGTGAATCTCCGACCAGGATCATGTCAATACCCGCGGCATCAACCATTCCAGCTAATGAATAATCATAAGCAGTTAACATACTTATTTTTTGGTTTTTCAGTTTTTTATCTTTCAGCAATGCTGTTGTTACTTTGGACATTTTTCGCACTCCTTTTTTATCGGATACAAGCAACTACCAATCATGAATTCTATTTTACCGATGCAGTTTTGACCAACTGCCTGAGAAAAGTTTTTTGAAATTCCTCCATGCTTTTCTTGTCAATCGTGCCCTTATCAACTGCAATTCCGGCAGTATAAAAACCAAGCCAGCTATAAAGCTTCAGTAATTCAGGCGCCATCTCTTCGAGACAGTCAAGATGTTTTAAGACCGTGCTCAAGTCACCACGGGCAATTGGGCCAGTTAATGCTTTTGGAATACCTATATTTTCAATATTATTTACCGTACCAGCTATTAAAGGCATTAAAGCTTTTAGGGCCATGCCTTTGGGTATGCCAGTAGTTTCCAGAAGTTTGGCCCCAAAATCGATCAGCGTAACCAAATAATTGGAGACCACACATGCTCCGGCATGGTACAAAGGCTTGGCCTTTCTATCAATAAAGAAATATTCTCCGCCTAATGTTTCCACGATGCATACCGCTGCACCGTAAGCTTCCCGGTCTCCTTCAATACTAAAGATAGAACCCGGTAAGTTCTTTATTGCCAGGTCAGTACCGGCAAAAGATTGCAGCGGATGCACCGATAATATTTTTGCCCCGAATGCTTGAGCCCTTTCCAAAATTTCCGATGATTGTGAACCACTCATATGGACAACAATTTGCCCAGCAAAAAATGCCCCGTCTTCTGCCAGGGTATACACAACATTCTCAATAGAACTGTCGGAAGTAGTTATAAACAAAATATCAGCCGAGCGAGAAACTTCATGAGGTGATTTATAGGCGGTACATCCGATCCGTTCAACTAGCTGTTGTGTAGATTCGGTATTAATATCATGCACACCCGTAATCTCATAGCCTTTGTCATTGAGTACCACCCCAATAGCTGTTCCTACAACTCCCGCCCCAATTATTCCTATCCTTTGCATCTTCACTCCCCCTTTGGGTACGGGGATGTTTTTCCCCAACAAAATAGCTTCCGTCTTGGTCCATTATTAGGCTACAAGCGGATTTTTCAGTAAGGAGAATCAGCGGGAGACCCCTTATACAATTTTATTGATTCTTTGGTTTCCTTCTCGGGCTATTGCTCTATTCAGCACCTCCTTGATATCCATTCCGTCATCAGGAAATTTAATTTCCGAATTAACTTCCGCTAACGGAATCAGGACAAACAACCGTTGACGCATGTACGGATGAGGTACAGTAAGCTTCTGACTTTCCAGTACTTCATCACCAAATAAGAGAATATCTATATCTATATTTCTCGGACCCCACTTCTCAAGTCGTTGGCGGCCCATTTTAATTTCAATCTTCTGTAGTTCTTCAAATAATTCTAATAGAGATAATTCTGAAGCAATTTCCACGACTGCATTCATAAAATTATCCTGGTCTTTTTTCCCCCAAGGCTCAGTCTCATAACAGGAAGATACCCTGATAATCCTTATGCCTTTAACTGCACCGATGGCTTTAATGGCATTTTCTATATTTGTTATCTTATTGCCCATGTTAGAGCCTAAACCAAGATAGGCTATTTTCTGCATATACTGTTTCATCCTTTAAAATAGCATAGACCTTTTTGAAGAGCAATACTTTTATTGTCGAAATCTTATCATTTTTACGGCAAAATACTTGAAATCTCCTTCAACTGGGGCTTTCGGTTTATAAACTGTGATATCAACCGCTTCAACCGGATAATGTGTTAAAATTTGCGCAGCAATGGTTTCGGCCAAAGTTTCAATCAGATTGAAACAGTTTTCCTCCACGATCCTTCCCACATGACTGTACAATTGGCTGTAATCAACTGTCCTGTCAATATCATCATGCAGAGCCGCCGGATGTAAGTTAAGCCACAATTCCAAATCGATCTCAAAGGGCTGGGGCGTGGTTTTTTCCTCTGGCAAAACACCATGGCATCCATAATAACATAAGCCTTTGGCAATGATTTTATCCATGAGCATACACCACTGCATCAGTCATCCGCGCTACTCTGACATTTTCCTTCACATCATGTATCCGGATGATATCAGCTCCATTCATTATGCTCATCGCGGTGACTGCCATTGTTCCTTCCATTCTATCTGTAACCCCGGCATCCAGTACTTTGCCGATAAAGTCTTTGCGGGAAGCTCCGATTAATATGGGTTTCCCCAGAGTTTTAAAGTCTTTGAGCCTTTTAATCAATGTTAAATTCTGCTGCATATCTTTGCCAAAACCAATACCCGGATCAATGATGATGCGCCCAGGCATCAATCCGCCGTTGATAGCCTGATTTATAGATTCATCGAGTTCGCTTATTATATCGCTTACCAGATCCTGATAAGGCAGTCCCTGATTATACTGAAGACGGTTATGCATGAGTATCACCGGTGCCTGAAACTCAACTAATACCGTCAATAGTCCTTGGTCCAGCTGTAAACGGCCTATATCGTTTATGATATGAGCACCAGCGGCCAGGCATTCTCTGGCAACCGTACTGCGAAAAGTATCAATAGAGATTATTACGTCCTCTGCCGCCAGGCGCTTTACCAGGGATAAGATCCGGGCTAATTCTTCCTGCTCTTCAGCCATTTTGGAAGCAGGCCGTGAGGAAGCTCCGCCCACATCAATAATATCTGCACCCTGTTCGATCATTTGCATGGCTCTGGCAAATGCCTTGTCCTCCTGAAAATAGTATCCGGGGTCGGAGAAAGAATCTGGTGTTACATTCAAGATACCCATTATTAATGTTCTTTTCCCAAATTCCAGGGTTTTTCCTCCGGCTAATTGCATCGTATTCTGGTGTGGTTCAAGATTGTCTATGATTCTCTTTATTTCAATGCTTATTTTTTGCAGCAGCGCAGGCTGGATCTGCAATTTTTTTATCAGCAGCCGAAAATGCTTTACCGTTCCCATTAATAAAACATCCGTTTTGCCCTCAGCATAAAGGGAATCGCGGCAAACTGCTGCTTCTCCCCCCTTGGAAAGCATTTCCTGCTTAATAATATTTGCCCAGCGGCAAGGGATGTCTTTTAAAAGAATACAACGATATACTGCTTTGGGCGCCATGAAAGCATACCCTTCGTCTGCCACTCCTATCTGGTTAAGATAGTACCGGGCTTCCTGCAAATCATTTATATAAACAGCATGATGTCCAGACATTTTGATCTCCTTCAATCATATATATAGTTTCGTATCAATATTCAGGCAATCTCACACTGAGCTCTTTTTGTTGAACTTTGGGACATTGCTCATTATATGCACATTGCGAACATATTCGGGACAAATTATTTGCTCTATATAGTCTCTCCCCTAAAAAACTCATATTATTACTAATTTCACGATGTTCATAGATAGCCCGGCAAATTATTTCTGTTTCCTGAGGGGTAAACAATGCCCGGGGTAATAATCCTCTGGCCAGCTTGGCACTATAGGAAGCATGTTCTTCCCCATCCCGGTATTCTTTCCATTTGCCTATATCATGCAAAAGCCCCGCAGCATATATCACTTCTTTGGCTGCCATACGGTTACTTATTCCGCTTTCTTGAAGAAATGATTCGAAATCATTGTTTTCGAGCACTAAAATAAAAGTAATTCGGGCTACATCAAAATGATGATTGATATCATGCACACAAAACCTGGGTTCGCTTTCTTCGAGTGCATTACGCTGTAAATATTCATTGTAAAGCGAGTCGTTGATCAATAGGTCGATCCTTTTCAGAAGCCTCACCTCAAAATAATCTGGTATCTATATATTAAACAGAAATATTGAAATTCCTTCCCTAAAGGTTTGGGCAATTATCGCTGGCCCGGAAAGCAAAACCGGGCATGAATACCCGGTCATTCTGCGTTTTTATTTTTTGGTTGATATTAATCAGCAGTTTGCTCATTTCCCAATTCCTGTTCAGTGTCTACGTTCGGGGCCTTCATATCAGCAGCTTCACTGCTTTGCATGATCGCTTCAAACTGGTCCCCTTCCATTGTTTCTTCTTTCATCAGATAATCAGCTACCAAATGTAGTTTGGCCATATTCTCTGTCAGAATTTGCTCAGCTTTCTTATAGCTTGCATCCATTAACAGACTGGCCTCTTTATCAATAGCATAAGCAATGGCATCCGAATAATTTCGATCTCTGGATATGTCACGACCCAGAAAAACTTCTTCGCTTTTATGTCCAAAGGTCAAGGGCCCAAGTTCATCGGACATACCATATTCAGTAATCATTTTCCGTACCGTACTGCTGGCTCTTTCCAGATCATTCTGGGCTCCGGTGCTGATATCATTCAGAACTATAGCTTCTGCCACCCGCCCGCCTAATAATGTAGTTACTTCATCCAGCAGGTAGGACTTGGTAATGTAATTACGGTCTTCTTCCGGCAGTAATAAAGTATATCCGCCGGCTCTCCCCCGAGGAATAATAGATATTTTATGCAATTTATCTGTATGGGGGAGAAAATAACTGACTACTGCATGCCCGGCTTCATGATAAGCAACCAGGCGTTTTTCCTTCTCAGAAATGACCCGGCTTTTCTTTTCCGGTCCGGCAATCACCCTTTCAATTGATTCTTCCAGTTCTTCCATGCCAATTCTGGATTTGCCTTTCCGTGCCGTTAGCAAAGCGGCTTCATTGACCATATTGGCCAGATCCGCACCAGTAAATCCCGGAGTTCGTTTAGCTAGAATCTCCAGATTAACATCAGTATCCAAAGGTTTATCTTTTGCATGAACTTCAAGAATTGCTTCTCTTCCCTTAACGTCAGGCCGGTCTATTAAGATATGGCGGTCAAAACGTCCCGGCCGTAATAAAGCCGGATCCAGTATATCAGGCCGGTTGGTGGAAGCCATTACAATAATAAACTCGTTGGGGCTGAACCCATCCATCTCAACTAATAATTGATTCAGCGTCTGTTCTCTTTCATCATGTCCGCCGCCAAGCCCGGCTCCGCGGTGACGGCCTACGGCGTCAATTTCATCAATAAATACGATACAAGGCGAATTCTTTTTAGCTTGTTCAAACAGGTCGCGCACTCTTGAAGCTCCGACTCCTACAAACATCTCCACAAAGTCAGAACCGCTGATCGAAAAAAACGGAACCCCTGCTTCTCCGGCGACGGCTCTGGCCATCAGAGTTTTACCAGTACCTGGTGCACCGAACAACAATACCCCTTTGGGGATTTTAGCCCCAATTTTAATAAACTTCTGCGGATTTTTCAGAAACTCTACTACTTCCTGCATTTCCTCTTTCGCTTCATCTGCTCCGGCTACGTCTTTAAAGGTTACTTTCACTTCTTCCCCAGTCATGAGCCGGGCTTTGCTTTTTCCAAACTGCATGACCCGCCCGCCGCCTCCCTGG
The DNA here is from genome assembly GCA_002305965.1 of Syntrophomonas sp. UBA1368. Classification (GTDB taxonomy): domain Bacteria; phylum Bacillota; class Syntrophomonadia; order Syntrophomonadales; family Syntrophomonadaceae; genus UBA1368. The sequence goes on along the minus strand of DBRM01000006.1, from coordinate 14,032 downwards.
CTCTGATTCATAATAAACATGAGAAAAGCAATCAGAATAATAATGGGGAATAAGGTTGTCAGAAGTGCTGTCCACCATGGTGCCGGTGGTTCCGGTTCGGTTGTGAAATTGACCTTATTGGCTTGCAGGACTTGTATAATATCGCTTTCTTTAGGAGCAGTGGTAGTAAATTTCGATCCGTCTTTCAAGGTACCTTCAATACTATATATCAGTTCATTAATAATTACCTCTGCCGATGCAACCTGACCCTGCTGAACTTTGTTGTAAAAATCAGGGTATGCCAATTCAGCTGCAGGACTCTCCACATTGCTGGTTAGTTTAATTGCGAATAATGCCAGCATAACAATTAGTACATATATTGCAATGTTCTTAAAAGCTCTGTCCAAAATATTTCCTCCCCTTGTATAATTCGAGCATTTCCGTAAATTTTAGCATAAGGGGTTATCCTTTTCAACGCTGGCTGCCTTCGTTGATCCACTATCAATTTCTTGCGTCCTTTCTTTTTTTACCACTAAAATATTCAAAGTATGCGCATCTACCAGTACATTTCTGCTTAAACGATATCCCAATAAAGCATATATTTGTTGCCGGGAAGCTAAAACAGGTACCTTGTTTCGCTCAGCTGCCGGCAGCTTAATATCTATAAAGAAGTCTTTCAGTTTTTTACTTCCCATCATATGAGACGGTTCAAATCGGTCGCCATCACGGCGGGAACGTAAAAATAAAGGTCGTTCCAATTTATCATAGTCAAGATAAGTTTCTCCATCGGCAATCTGAAAATTCTTTCTTGGTACTATTTTAAACGAAAAAATTTCTCCCGTCTCCTCAATGCGAACATAGCCCGGCAAAGAAATTTCATAAACAAAAGATTTATATTCCGTTTGGGAGGTGGAAAACACCAGTTTCTCATATTGTTTACTGACGATAATTCCCTTCGGCAGGTTAATACGTTTGGCTGGTCCAGCCTTGGAAGATAAATCCAAAACATAGTCAACATCATGCAAACTCCAACCGGTTTGGTTATGCAGCTTAGCCAGGGCCTTTTGTACTATGCGACGCTTATATGCCCGCATCAATGCCTGCAGTTTATTATTATCTAAAACGATTCTGTCAGCCTCTTCGCTTATGATTAATTGTGCCCATTTTGTTTCCGTTTCTTCCTCTAAAACCAAATCTTCTGCTTCAGCAATGTCTGCAAGTTGATTGAGACCGGAAATGATCTGCGGATTGTAGTTCTTCAATAAGGGTAATAATTCGTAGCGTATCCGATTGCGTAAGTAATTTAAATCAGTATTGCTGTCATCAATAAAATATTTGACTGCATTTAAATCAAGATAGGCTAAAATCTCCGATTTACTTACGGCCAGTAACGGTCTGATGATAGAACCGGAAATCGGCATAATGGATCGCAGTCCTTTTACACCACTGCCTCGCAGTAAATGCATTAAAACCGTTTCGGCCCGATCATCTTTGTGGTGGCCCGTTGCCACCTTTTGCCATCCAAACTGACAACATAACTCCTTAAAGAATTGGTATCGCTGATCACGCCCCGCTTCTTCGATTGTTTTTTTTTCCCGGCGTGCATGATCTGCTATGTCAACTGTACGGCAATAAAATTCTATTCCTTGGGTGCTGCAATAGGACTTTACATACTGCATTTCTGCTTCAGCAGCTGGCCTTAATTGGTGGTTTAAGTGGGCTACACCAATTTCAATCTCCCAGTCTTTCTTAAAACCTTCCATTATGTGAAGCAAGGCCATGGAATCAGGTCCGCCTGAAACTGCCAGTAATATTTTATCTTTCTTTTGAATCATGTGGTGTTTGTCGACAAATGTTTTGACTGTATTTAACATTATGATCTCCAGTAAAAATTACATTTACTTATAATGCTACTCAGGAAAAAACCAATGTCAACTAATGGCACTGCAGTTAAAAACCGATATCACCAATTATTCCTCAATCACAGATTCGTCTCTTTGTTCTATTGAATCTGATTTCATATACTTCCACCCTGATATACATTACCAGCTAAAATCTATCTGTATTACAATGGCAGTCATATCATCCGCGGGCTTATCGAGGCTGAATTTTAACGCCTGACTTATGATCAGCTCTGCTGCGGTCTGCGGGTTGCTTTCATCTAATGACTGTAAAAAATCTATAAACCAGCTTTCATAGGCTTTACCTCGCCCGAATTCCAATATACCATCACTGACCATTATTACCATATCACCGGGATATAAAACTTTCTTTTCATTGCTGATATCTAAAGATTTAAAAACTCCAATTGGTAATGAGTTGGAAGTAACTACCTCAATTTTTTTACCTCTTTTTATAAACGATGGGGCACTGGCCACTTTAATAAAGTCTGCCTCAGCCGTATATAAATCGATCATGACCATATCCAGGGTGGTAAAAGACTCGGCAGTGGATCTTAATAATAATACTGAATTGATCGTTTCCAATGCCATTTCTTTATCGTAACCGCAGTTTAAAAGGCTTTCCAATAACCTGACGGCCGACTGGCTTTGATAATAGGCATCTTGTCCTACCCCCATACCGTCACTTAAAGCGATCAATTGCTGCCCTTCTTTCAGTGCAGCGATGGTAAAACTATCGCCGCAGATGGTTTCTTTCCCTACCTGGGCTGCCCCGGTTTCAATTCGATAATTATAGGAACGGGCAAGCGTAAACTCACAATTTCCTCTGCCAATGATACTGGGACATTTTTTTTCGCATACTTTCATGCGATCCCCTGAGAGGGAAGAAAAGACAGCTGCTATTTCCTTCTCACAATCATTTTGCCCTTTACAGGATGGAGTCACCACTTTAAGATACATTTGTCCGTCACTTGATTTTATGGGGGTAAGCTCTATTATTTCCTTATTCAGTCTTTGACAATCTTTAAGCAATTTTTCCCGGTAAGCAAGATCCTCATAACCTTTTTCATCAATACCCACCGCCAGATTCTTGATCACCCTGCTCAGACCGGTCAACTGCCGGGAAATAAGTTGACGGGAATTTTCCAGCCTCTGCTTCCAATATTCATTGGTACGCACATTATCAAATAGATAATTAATTGCATGTGCCATTTCTTTGCCATATAAACAACGACGGATAAAATCAGGAGGATCCTCTTCATATAAAACTCCTCCATTTTGCTCCGCAAGGGCAAAAATATCCAATACTTCCTGCGAAGTTGCATAAAAGTCTTGCCCCCAACAGCTTTCATACCGGGAGCAATGATAGCAAAACTGGTTGTTGATTTCAGCATAGAGATAATTCAGGTAAGCCGTTTCTTGATTTTTCATATTGCAGCTTTCCTTTTCAGCAAAGGTACTGCTTAGTTCTGAAAAAACCAAGGCCAGATTCTCCATGCTGTTCTTTGCATTTTCCTGTAGATACGAATCAACCATCTTCATTTTATTTTTCTTTAAATCACCTGCAAACCCCAGTGATTCTACCTGCATTCTTTCCTGTAAGGAAGCCGGCAGGAAAAAGAAAGCCAAACAGGCTATTGCTGTTTCCCACATGCCCGTAATAATTGATGAAATATCAGTAGCAAACAGAGAAATTGCAAGATTACCCAGCATGAAACCAATAATGACTCCAAGTCGCCCCATATTTTTAAATAAACCGGCTAGAAGTCCTGAAATAGCATACATGCCCAGATTTTGAGTGAACAAATTTGAACTGATAGCCGGTATAATGCCGCACATTACGCCTGCCATGGTCCCTCCGCCGCTTCCCCATAATATGGCCGCCAGGAGGATCCCCACGCGGCAGATTATGCTGCTGATACTTAAACCAAGCAAGGAAACTCCATCGAATCCAATGACCATTCCAAGCCCCAGGACAATAAAAGAAGTTATTTCTTCAAAAGAATAGTTTTTCAGATTCTTTCTCTCGTAGAGGGCATTGCTGGCGACCATAAAGACCAGTGTCACTACACCTGCCAAAAAAGCTTCAAATATAATTACCATTTCATTATATAGAGATATTTCGCCTACCAGCATCAGGCTGGATTTACAGATTAAAATGATCGACATGGTTAACAGCGGCGTTCCCCACCATGCTTTGTCTTTGGGAATAGCAATATAATTTATGACGGCTGCCAGGATGACGATAACAATGACATTGGTCCACAATGCAAAACCTGTCATTACCGCAAAAGAGCCAATAACAGCAAAAATACTTAGCATGATCAATCTTTTTTTATCCCGAAACCCGAAGGCAGCGATAAAAGCAAAAGGAAAGGGCAGCAGTTCCCTTAAGACAAAAGCCCGGGAAAGTATTAATGCACACATTATCAGTAAAAAGTTTTCGAGATTCACCCATGTTTTTATAAGCGTTATAAAATCAACACGCAGAAGTGATTGGAATTTAAGCTTTAAATCCAGCTGCAGCGGATACTTATTAGCTTGGCGTCTTTTCGCCCGCTGATTAAAAGATATCTCTTCTACTGCTCTTTGGTAGGTATAGATTTGAAGTTTATTCAACGGTATCCCCCCTAAATCAGGTAGTCCCGTTAGTATAGCAGGGTGCACAGGCAATAATTTGTAAAATACAATCTGCAGATAATAATTTTTTAGGACAAAATCTAATATATAAATAAAGTTGTAAACAGTTTATCTCCTCGTTCAACAAAGAAATGAGGACATAACTGCATTTACCATAAAATAATTAATCAGCTAAAATACAAAGCTCACCTTGGCAGGTGAGCTTTATGTTTTGCAGATGGTATTTTATATTATTTGTTTATTTCTTAAGGTAAACGAACCAATAGAAGGTTCCGACGAAAATTGCCCCGCCGACAATGTTGCCCAGGGTAACCGGGATCAGGTTGGCAGTCAAGAGATGTCCATAATTAAAAATACTTAATAAAGCATCCGGTGACATTTCCAAGGCCTTGGCAGCTGCATCAGGTACTGTCTGCGCAATGGTAATTCCCATAGGAATAAAGAACATATTGGCTACACTATGTTCAAATCCGCTGGAAACGAAGGCCATGATTGGAAAGAAGATCGCGAAGATTTTTCCTACAATGTCTTTGGCAGCAAACGCCATCCAAACAGCCAGACAAACCAGCCAGTTACAACAGATAGCCCGGAAGAATGCAGCTCCCCAGGTCAAGGTCAATTTACCTTTGGCTATGGATAAAGCTTTGATTCCCATGGCACTTAATGCTGCGCCATCCATTCCCGTTGCCCAGAACATCCCAAAGAAAATAATGTAAACCAGCAGCAGAGAACCAGCAAAGTTTGCCAGCCACACTACTACCCAGTTATAAAGCAATCCGCCCCAGGAAGCCTGTCCATTAATAGCAGATGCAAAACATGCCATATTATTGCCGGTAAACAATTCAGCACCAGCGATAACAACTAACATCAGGCCGACAGAGAAGACTGCACCAAATAGGAATTGCCCCCCTGATGTTCCTGCTGCTTCCATTGATCCGATCTTGGTTGCCAGGTTCGCTCCGAATCCAATGTATACACCGGCGAGGATACCCAGAACAATCATTTTCATAAGTGGTAATTCAGTTTTTGCTTTTCCTGCTGCACAAACTGATGCAGCAACTTCTGCTGGAGTCATAAAATTCATTTTCCCATTCACTCTCCTTTTAGTACAAACGTTAAAGTAAGAATAACCAATTATAGAGGCCCCCCACCCCTCCTTTCCTTTTACGCTGCACATGACATGCAATTTTTTCTAAAAACTCATATTTTTTAACCCAGGCTGCTAAATATGAGTTTGTTAGTTGCAAGGGTTTCTTTTACTCTTTCACTTGTTTGTCCGTTCTTTCAAGAGTAAAATATGTATAATCAGTAGTAACTTAATTCTCAACTTTATTTCTACAAAAAGCGTGAAATACCTTCTCAAATTTGTGAATTATGTTTTCTGTTTGGGGGACATAAAATAATAATTTATTATTAAGGGAGGTTTTTATGGGAACTTCAGCGACAAAAACTGACAATGCCCTATTAATAAAGCAATTGGGCGATAGTATGCTTGCTTTTGAAAAGGAATTTCCTCTGTCTTCTTTTCAAGCAGGAGGTTTTAAGCAGCACCCTTCAGTTACTCTTCTGACATGCTCTGACTCGCGAATGCCAGTCGAAATTTTTGGTTCCAGTTTTAACTATATTTTTGCTGTAGAGAACATCGGCAATCAATTTAGAACTGCTGAGGGTTCAGTTCTATACGGTCTTCATCATTTACATACACCCTTGATGATCATCGCTGGCCACACCGATTGTGGTGCGATCAAGGCAGCTGAATCCAACTTTTTGGAAGAACCTCTGGGGATCAGAAATGAACTGTCCGTAGTAAAAGATTCCCTGGAAAAAATTATCCACCAATCAGGAGTAACCGTTACGGATAATCCTGATTTACGGTATACTCAACTTTCTGAACTTAATGTAGATATGCAGATCGATTTATTATTGGCAAACGAACATGTTTTCAACCTGGTGGGAGACAATAAATTACTTGTTATTGGAGTAATGGTGGATTTGCATAATATTTACGAAGAAGGTTATGGCCGGGTATATACGGTTAATATCAATGGAGAGACGGATACTGATATTTTAAAAAGTTTTACCGGTCTGGGGATGTTTGGTGAACAAGCTAAACGCCTGACTCACTATTAAACGTGTGTCTTAAAAAAATAATTGTGGTACCTGAAAAAGAAGGATTGATTTATCAATCCTTCTGTAATGACCGGTAATATAATTCTTTAATGATGCCATCCAATATATCCTTTTCACTTACTGTGATCTCATTTTTATTTAAATAATCCATCAATAAAAGAATGATCAGAACCCCTTTCACAATAATATCGGCTCTTTCCGGTTGTAACCCCGGCATTCTGCGTCTTAATCGCAGCGGCATGCTGGCCAGCATATTATAAATATCCCCTATTTCTCCTCTGCTTAGCTTTTTGCCATGTACTTTCTCAGGATCATATACTTCCAAGGCTAATTTCACTGCGACTAACGTAGTTGCTGTACCGCCCACCATGACCAAGGGATAATCAGAAAGTTCTTCTTTGATATTTCCCAGGGAAGCGATCAAATCTGCAATGTCTGCAGCACTCATATCGGTTTCTGTAGCCCGAACTGCACCGAGCGGAAGGGATATGAAGCCGGCTTTGTCTGTATGCCATATGATCTCTGTACTGCCTCCACCTAAATCTATCAAGAAAGGTTTTTTTTCACCTTCCCATTCATTTATTGCCCCTGCATAACTTAACTCTGCTTCTCGCTGACCACTTATGACTTCCGGCTCCATGCCGCAGACCTTACGTAAAAAACTTATAAATTCTGCCTGATTTTTTGCTTCCCGTACAGCGCTGGTAGCAACAACATGGAATGCATCCACCTTATGATCTTGCATGATCTGCTTATATGTTATAAGACATTGCGCTGTTTTTTCCATGGTCTGTTCATTGATCATGCCGCTGATGCCCATTCCTACTCCAAGACGATTGGTTCGGATCTGGCGTAATATCGTTTCCGGCTTACCATCATTGTACCTGGATATTAATAAACGGCAGGAATTTGTTCCCATATCTACCGCTGCAATAATCAAATATAATCCCTCATTTACTTAATAATGTAACCCAATGCAATATAAAGAGCACTTCCATTGGAAGTGCTCTTATAGATATCTTACGAATTGCGCCGTCTTTTGGGCTCCTGTCGGTTCTTGAGCGGCTGCATGCGTTCATCACTTTCCTTTAAAAACCTGGCAATCTTATCATCCAAAGTAACCGGTGTACTGGTAGTAGTCTTTCCTCCCGGGTTATTACGTTGAAAGTTGCCTGTATGCGATCGCTGGTTTGGTGCTGGTTTAGGTTTTTCCTCCTTGGGAGGAGCCGCTTGTTTTATAGATAAGCCGATTTTTTTACCAGCTACACTTAAAACTTTAACACCTACCGTGTCCCCTTCGCGAATAAAATCTTTAATGTCCTTCACATAGGTATCAGCTATTTCTGATATATGAACCAATCCTACTTCTCCGCCAGGAAGTTCAATAAAAGCTCCAAAAGTCGTAATTCCCTGTACTCTGCCTTCCAGTATCTGACCGGGTTCAATATTAGTTTGTTCCGTAGGCATGAAAGATAAGATCCCCCTCAATTTGTTCTAAGCTAATTCTAGTAGATGCCTGATGAAGAGTCAACTCAAACCTTATTGCATCGCGCAGTAAATCTTATTTCTCCTCTACAGGCACAATATATTTTTCTCCGGGTTTAATCATACCTAATTTCTCTCGGGCTATTTTTTCTACTTCTTGGAGCTGCTCGCTTTGCTTTAATTTGATTGATAATTCCTTATTTTGTACTTCTACTATTTTCTGCTGCTCAAGCAAGGCATCCTTACGCAGGCTCAATTCATAAATCGTCTTTGCCCGGGGGAAAATACTAAATATCAATACCAATCCCACGATGGATAATACAACCATTTTAGCCCGGCTACTTTTAGCTTTCTTCTTCTGATTGGCCATCATTTTCCTCCTCATTGAATAACCCCAAAGCATTTCCGGGAATGATAATGACTACTTCGTAACCTTTACTGCGGGCACGGTTATAAAGTGTGGCAACGGTACTGGAACTAATTTTCAAGATCTGGCAAATTTCATCGGTGGTTTTGCCCATTTCCTTTAATACTACAACTTGTCTTTCACGAAAACTTAATTTTTCTGCACCACGAATTTCTATCTTCATCTAATGCTTCAACCTATCCACATTTTATCCACAATATGTGGACAAATTTACTATAGATTACATTCTTGATTCAATTTGATTTTCCTGCTTATGCAATTATTTTTTTGAATTCTCTTTATGCCTGAGATGGAGGAGGAGAGGTTTTCTTTCTTGATGCAAGCCATATTTTCAGCCATCCGGGAATGATACCTGCCAATCGCGAAAAAGAAGCAATAATAAATACCGTACCCTTGGCCCCTTGGTCCACGATCCTGATTAATCTTGCGGAAAAAAAATAAAAATATAAAATCACGCCGGCAAATAAGGTAAGTATAATATACAATCTGATTTCTCCCTGATTTATCAGTAACATGGCAGCAAAAACCAATAGCAGAATGAAGATCCACCATATAAAATCCAGTATATAGAGGAAGTATTTCCCTATTCGTGCTTTTCTAACCGTTAACTGATAATAATGAAAAATAAACCCGGCTGCCACTCCGGTCAGCCCAGTTAAAATAAAAGTCTGCAGTTGATTAAGCAGACTGTTCACAGTATCCCTCCTGCTTTAAGCTTACAATGCTAACCAAACGATTATTTGAGTAAACGGGTCAGGATATTCTTTCCCTTCGTCTTGATATCGGTTCCTGCTGCCTTATATTCCAGCATTGAAATAGTGCCCTCCAGAGATACTTTGCCTTCCTCCAGTGATAACATGGTAATATGCAGACTCTGGCCTTTAATATACAGATAACCCAAGCGGGTTTCCAGAATCACTTCTTCTTCATCAAACAAATTAACATTATTGATACCGGTAAGTTCCATAAACCCACGATTGTTTAACGTCAGACTATGTTCTTCCATATACTCCGCCTCCTAGCCAAACTACTGAATGATATGACACCATTCCTTACTAAGAATATGCTATAAGCTCAACCAATTATGACTAAAATACCGCTGAAAAAAGGGATAAAAAAATCACCCCTTTTTTTATAAAAAAAGGGTGATCACTCAATTACTCTATATAGGTCTTTCGCTTCAGCAGCCCTTATATTTTCTTTTATTGCCAACACTTCAAATACCATCTGTCGTTCACCAATTCTTAATGAAACGATATCCCCCGCTTTAACTGTAGTTGAAGGCTTGGCTACCCTTCCGTTTACCATTATTCTTTCGCTCAGGGCAAAATCCTTTGCTACCGTACGGCGTTTAATGATTCGAGCTGTTTTTAAGAACTTATCCAAACGCATATTATACGACTGAATCTTTTAATGCTTTGCCTGCTTTGAAAGCTGGCACTTTGGTTGCCGGGATGCTGATTTCTTGACCTGTCTGCGGATTCCGTCCTTTTCTGCTCTTCCTTTCACGCACTTCAAAAGTTCCAAAACCGACTAACTGAACCTTATCGCCTTCTTTTAAGGTTCCTTCCACTGTTGCAAAAAAAGCGCTTACTACTTTTTCCACATCTTTTTTAGTCATTCCGGTTTTGGCCGCCACCTGACCTACTAAATCTGTTTTGTTCAATATATTCCCTCCTCTCGTATGGTTTATTAAGGCATATTCTCTGCATATTTATTGAATCCTCTTTTTTTACTGAAAAATCCACCGCTAAATCATTCACAATCCTTTTCTTTTGGCTTCATCCCATATCGTATCAAGCTGCTCCACACAATAGTCCTCAAAACTTTTGCCCTGGGACTTTATCTGATCTTCTATATACTTAAAACGATTTAGAAATTTATCATTGGATTTTTGTAAAGCTGCTTCCGGATCGATCCCTTTTATCCGAGCTATATTTACCAACGCAAAAAAAACATCTCCCATTTCCGCCTCTAATTCCTTTTCATCGTTTGCATACGCCAGTTCGTTTGTTTCTTCAATTAATTTTTCCNNAATACCGTCCAAGAGATATTTTTTGCCTTCCTTTTTTTTGAAACCTTCCCAATGGGATAAGACATCTTCGCTGGTGGCTAAATTCATATCGGAAAAGACATGAGGATGACGGTTTATCATTTTTTTAGTGACGGTTTCAGCTACATCTTCAAAGGTAAAATAACCTTCTCTTTTGGCTAAAGCTGCATGAAAAACCACCTGCAGCAACACGTCTCCCAATTCTTCCTTTAGCTCTGACATGTTGCCCATTTGGATGGCTTCCAGGACTTCATAGGTTTCCTCCAGCAAGTATCTGGATAACGATTGGTGGGTCTGTTCCCGGTCCCAGGGACAACCGTCCGGTGCCAACAGCTTGTCCATCACCTCTAATAATTGTGTAATTTTTTCTGCTTCTGGTATCACAATTATCCTCCCATACTATTATTAACTTTTGAGCAGACGTTTAACCATATTCAAATCCAGTTCGCGTATTATAAACAGCAACAAACCATAGACACCTACACCCAGCATGATCGCTATAACTGTAGCCAGATGCGATCTTATATCCATTCCTACAACGAATTGATAAGAATATTTAACTGCTAATGCCATAATGATGGTCACAAGAGCAATTTTAGCCAAACGGCCGATCTCATAGCTGATGCCGGTAATCTTCTGCAAATAGAAGATATTCAAAGATGATCCTATTAAAAACGCCAAAACGGTTCCGATGGCAGCTCCCCTTACATTTAAGGCGGGCATACCGGTAAGGGTAAAATTAAAGATTACTTTTAAAATTCCAGTGATAAGCAGATTTCTCATGGCTATTTCAGGCCTTCCCATGCCCTGCAGACCTGCACTGGAAAGCTGAAATGCAGCCAGAGCTATACAGGAAAAAGCCAGCGGTTCAAGAGGAATACCCGCTTCCGGAGCGGCATAAAGCAAGTCGGATATCTGGGTTGCCAGAATATAAAGCCCGGCCGCGCATGGCAAAGCAATAATCATTCCAGCCCGGAACGCATAATTGAGACGTTCATTTAAAGCATCTTTTTCCCCTCTGGTCAAAGATTCTGATACAGCCGGTACTAAACTGGTGGAAATCGATATAGTAAAGATCGTAGGTAAACTGATCAATACAGCTGCCATACCTGACAATTGTCCATATAAAGCGGTGGCCTCCGCAGTAGAATAACCTATTGCCATAAGACGCCCCGGCACAATGATGGCATCCAGCATTTGCACTAAAGGCAGTACTACCGCACCAAAAGAAACCGGAACCGCTAATCGGATCATATCCCTCGCCAATTCAGCAGAGCTGGCACCTGAATATAGCAATTCCTGCCCCATGCCGCCGGCACTTTTTCTGAACCGGAAGTAATAACCCGTAAGTATAATCAACCCTGCGATACCGCCTATCACAGCACCAAAAGTTGCCCCTGCTGCAGCATATTCCAACCCCCGGGGAAAAAGAATCACAGCTAAGATCAAAACAGCTGCTACCCGGAATAATTGTTCGATTACCTGAGATACCGCCGTTGGCATCATCGATTGGTGGCCCTGGAAATAGCCGCGGAATACTGACATAAGACCAGCAAATATTATGGCTGGTGCAACTGCTAATATCGGATAATAAGCCAGCGGTTGTTTTAAGATCGAATTGGCGATAAAGTGGGCTGACTGCATGACTAAGAGGGTTAAAACAATCCCGGCAACCAAAAGCACGACCAGGGAGACCCGAAATAATTTACGGCTGTCTCCGCTTAGTCCCTGGGTTTCTTTACGGGATACTAAAACAGAAATGGCCACTGGCACCCCTGATGTAGCCAAGGCCAGAATAGTTGTATAGATTGGATATGCCATCTGATAAAGGCCCATTCCTTCTGCCCCTATAAGTCTGGCTAAAGGAATACGGTATAGTGCACCCAGTATCTTGCTTAATACTCCAGCAACACTAAGTATCACTGCTCCTTGCAGGAAACTTTTCTTTTGATTCATATTTGGCCTCCCCAAATCTCGTGAGGTATATTATACCACTTCCCTCTCCTACTTTGAATAATAAAGAAAACCCGGCTCGCGCCGCTACCTGAATGGCGAGCGCCAGATAGCATCAGTAATATCCGCAACAATATTTTATGAACAAAAGCGAACATCACCAGTACCCAAAGGGTGGTATAGCCTTTGGCGACGACGAAACCGCTGTCGCACTTATATTATCGCCCTTGAAAAACTTATAGTTTCTGATTGTATAACAGAAAAAGCGATCTTACTCTAATAAGACCGCTTCCTATGATCAAGAATTACTGCTCCATTTGTTTACCGAGAAATCCTGCTGCCGTTTCGGCCAGTTTAACCTCCATATCGCCCAATTTTACCCCTTCTTCTTTACTTACAATAACAACTGCGCCGATTGGATCTCCCTGAGTTATAATGGGTGCGATCACTTGAGCTTTGATGGTATATTCCCTGTCATCATTAATAATAACGTGCATATTTTCATCGTCATTTACCGGTATCTCATTCATTACCAGAGTACTTCTCTCATCAATAGCTCTTTCTATGGCTTTACCAACCTGTTTGCCTAGAAATTCACGCTTATTCGCCCCAGCCAAGGCAATGATAACATCCCGGTCAGCTATCATGGCGATGTGGCCAATAGTCTCATGCAGCGAATCAGCATATTCCCTGGCAAAATCCCCCAGTTCACCAATGGGAGAATATTTTTTTAAAATTACTTCTCCTTCACGATCAACGAAAATTTCCAGAGGGTCACCCTCGCGAATGCGTAATGTTCTGCGTATCTCCTTGGGAATCACGACTCTTCCCAGGTCGTCAATGCGGCGGACTATTCCTGTTGCTTTCAATTATTTATCCCTCCTTTTTTTAACATTAGTGAGCGATTTATTCTTGTTTTGTTTCTCAGTGATAGTATATAACTCAAAATCCCCTTTTATTCACTTTTTACCATTATGGTTTGAAAAAATAATCACAAATATATTCGTGATTATTTTGTGCATTTATCTTATAGTTTTACAACATTAATTTGCCGTATATATAACCGGATAAAAAAAGTTTTAATGGTGAAAATAACTTTACCTTGCTTTTTATGGGAGATTTTATGACACAAATCAGCAAACTGCAGCTTTACTGTACACTAGTGGTTTTTACTGCTCCGATCGCTTTTTTGGAGACACCCCGCAGAATGTTTGAAATGGCGGGGCAGGATGCCTGGCTGGCAGTAATCGCTTCAATCATTCCAGGTATCCTGATAGTTTTGCTTTTCAGCCAGTTAATTCAAAAAAGTCGGCAGCCCTTTCCTCTGATGCTTGAGGAACACTTGGGGAAAGTCGCTGGGAAGGCCTTGAGCTTTATTTATATCCTCATTTTTATATTTTTAAGCAGTTATACCATCAGGATGTTTGTGGATTTTATATTAACCTATGTAATGCCAGCGACGCC
>DBRM01000045.1:1927-4808 GCA_002305965.1 Syntrophomonas sp. UBA1368 | reverse complement strand
TCGAAGGTGGTTTTATTATGCAGGACGTACATGAAACTTTATTATACATTGCTTTTTCTATGTCCAGCCAGGGCCAAATCATTACCGTTGATGCCGTCAGGCAGCCGCTAAAATGGCTGCTTTGCGAAAATATCGATCCGGAAAAGGAAATGTCCCAACTGGTTAAGGATCAATTCCTGCTGGTGAACAAGGCCGGCGAGTTCACCTTCACCCCGCTTGGTGAGAAGGAAGCCTGGCGAATCAACAAAGCGCGGGCCCGGCACGACTTTGATCTGCTTGTTGCCCGGGCAGCCAACAGTACTGCCTACCTGGATTATTGCGCAGATCTATACGGTTATCGCATGCCCTTGTTCAATGCCATGGATAAAGCGCAGCTGGATGACCTTTTCAATAACCATATTATCTCCCCCGGCGATACAGTATTGGATCTGGGCTGCGGCAGCGGATGTATTCTGGAGCATTTGGTCAAAAAATACTTCTGCCGGGGCATTGGCATTGATCAGGTGAATAGGACTACGGTCACCAGATGCAGCCCTCTGATTTCCTATATTGAAGGGGATATCGATGCCCTTGCTGACTACCGAATAAGCCCCACCCTGACCCTGGCTGTTGACAGTCTTTATTTCAGCAGCGATTTAGACGGATTGATTGCAGAGTTAAAGGCCATTCCCCGCAACCGTTTATTCCTGTATTGGTCGCAGTATATTTTTGATGCATCAAAAAAGGACGGCAGGCTTTTAGATGGCGGCCATACCAGACTGGCCGGCATCCTGCAAAAGCAGAAGCTGACTTACAAAGTTATTGATTATAGTGCCAACGAATACGCCTTATACGAAAGAGCTTTACAAGTACTCCCCAAATATAAAGAAGCTCTGACCGCTGAAGGAAACAGTGATTTATACGAAAAGTACCTGCGGGAAAGTATAAGCGGTAAGGAAATGTATGACCAGGGTCGGGCCAGCCGCCATCTATATATTGTTGAGGCATAAAAACGCAAGGGTACGGTGATGAGATGCTGACTGCCTGGCATGAAAAAAGAACGCCCGGTATAACAAATATTAAGCCGTCCACCAGGACGGCCAATAAAGAGATTCCTGGAGGTGTTTTACTTAATATGCACGTTTGTGGCCTGCTGCCCTTTAGGCCCGGATGTCAGCTCAAACTCGACTGTCTGACCTTCAGATAATGATCGGAATCCGCTGCCTTGTATGGATGACTGGTGAACAAATACATCGTTCCCATTCTCCGTTTCGATGAATCCGAAGCCCTTAGCGTCATTGAACCATTTAACTTTGCCTAACATAAAATCCCTCCTAAGAAAATCTATCAATATCTTTCCCTTCCGGGATGTAAAATTACATGTATATTTATCCTGAAACAATCCCGTCCTTATTGAAAAAAGTACAACCCCTTCCCTTTTATTTTGGCATGAAGCTTATAGGTCGCAGATCATACCGCCATCGATAACAAATTCTGCTCCTGTACAGTAAGTGGAGTCATCCGAGACCAGGAAGATAACTAAATTCGCCAGCGGTTTAACATAAGACTCAAAGAGTTTATTCAAACTTGATTGTTCCTCGTATATTTCACCTGATAAAATTTCTATCTCGAAACAATTTGTATTATAATGGTGATAAGGTTCGCAATAATTATAATATAGGTGGTGGAATTATATGTATGAACATGTAGAGAACCTGACCATGCCGCAGGCCTTTGCCAGAACGGTGAACCGGTGCGGCGACCGCATCGCACAGCGTTTCAATCCTGACTTGTATTATGGAGACAACGGCGGCCAGTTTACCTGGAAAGAAATGCAGTCCCGAGTGGAGGATATCGCCTGCGGATTCCTCAGTTTAGGTTTGGAAAAAGCTGAGCGGGTAGCCATTATGGCTCCCAGCAGCCCCTACTGGACTCATTCCGATGTTGCCATTATCGGCTGCGGCGCCGTGGTGGTAACGATTTATCCGACCCTGTCTCTGAATGAAGCCTCCTACATCGTCAATGACTCGGAAAGCCGCTATCTGATGGTCGGAAATAAAGACATTTTAGAGCGGATCCTGCCGGGCATGGACGGAATGCCTACGTTACAGAAGATCATCATGCTGGATACCCGCTATGAATCCAATGATCCACGGGTGATAAATCTCACACAGCTGATGAAGCTGGGCCAGGAAAACCGTTCCCGCCAATATGACTTATACCAGGAACGCTCCCAAAATATCAGCCTTGAAGACTGGGCTACCATCCTTTATACATCGGGCACCACCGGTCAGGGCAAAGGGGTCATTATCACCCATTGGTGCTTTGCCTCCAGAGTCGACGGGGTTTTTTACTATTTTTTAAATTCCGGACATCCACTGAATGAAGAAGATACGGTGCTCTCCTTCCTGCCCTTGTCACACATTTTCGACCGTGCCTGTTCCCAATGGCTGGCCATATGGATGAGTGCCACCATCGCTTACGCCGACAGTCCGGCTACCATGATGGCGGACCTGAAGAAGTACAACCCCACCTGGTTCTCCTGTGTGCCCCGCCTTTATGAACGTATTTACATGGCATTTCAGCAGATGCTGGAAGCCAGCCCCATGAAAAAACGGATGTTTCATTGGGCCCTGGGGGTTGGCGAGGAGGTTCTCTCTTACCGCATGGATAAATTCGGCCGCTATGACATGCGCCCTGAATTTCCTCTCTGTCTGCCCGCCGGCCTGCGTTTAAAGTACAAGGTGGCTGACAAGCTGTTTGCCAGAGTGCGTGAATTGTTCGGCGAGCGGATGCGCTTCTCCTTCTCCGCCAGTGCCGGTATCTCTCCGGATCTTCTGAAATTTTTCTATACCGTGGGCGTTCCGGTCATCGAAGGTTATGGCTCCACCGAAACCACCAG
>DBRM01000045.1:231-1872 GCA_002305965.1 Syntrophomonas sp. UBA1368 | reverse complement strand
CCCGAGGAAACCAGGGAGTCATTTACGGAGGATGGCTGGTTTAAGACCGGCGACCTGGTGGTAAAGGATGTTGATGGTTATTACCGGATCGTCGACCGCAAAAAGGCCATTATCTGTTTAGCCACCGGCAAGAATGTGGCACCCTACAAACTGGAAAGTCAGTTTTCCACCACCGTTGAAGTAGATCAGGTATTCGTGATCGGCGACGAGCGCAATTTTATATCCGCCCTGCTGGTCCCCAACTTCCTGCATTTTATTGAGGTGTTCGACCGCAATGGGATCGTCTATGACAAGAGCAAGCTCAAATACATGGAAGCCGGCGGAGCCACCTTATGCGCAGAAGTAGGTGAAGACTTCATCGAGCAGCCGCTGCTGAAAGAACAAATCGCAGCGGCAGTCAAACAGGTAAACAGCCACCTGGAAGAATTCGAAGTCATCAAGCGCTATACCATTCTTCCCCGGCGCTTTACGGAAGAAGCCGGCGAACTGACGCCTACCTTGAAGACCAAAAAACGTGTTATCCTGGAAAAATATGCGGATGTCATTGACTCACAATACCAGCGCTAGCAAATGTTTACAATTATAATCATATCATTAGAAGCCGGGTCTCATTGCCCGGCTTCTGCATTTGCGGATTAATCAGGGATTATGGCCTCCGGGACAGAAAGAGCATTGCCTACGAAGGAGTTTCCCGCGGTAAAAAAGAATATATTTTTAATATCGCGATTAAGGAGATGGGGGAATGCCAAAAATCATTGCCTGCTACAAATGGGTGGCAGATGAAGCTGACATAAGGATCGATGCCGATCTATCCGTAGACTTAAGTAAAGCCAAGGGGAAAATCAGTGAATATGACCGCAACGCCATCGAAGCTGCGGTGCAGGCGGCAGCTGCCATGGGCGGTCAAGCCGTGGGGCTGACCTTTGGTACCGCCAAAGCCAGACAGTCCCTGAAAGATGCTCTCTCCCGCGGTCTGGAGGAAGCCATCTATATCAATACCGAAGAAGCAAACGAAGCAGATGGGGCAGCTACGGCCCGGGCCCTGGCGGCAGCCATCAGGAAAACCGAAGATGTAAGTCTGGTTATCTGTGCCGAAGGGGCCAGTGACACCTATCAGCGTCAGACCGCCCCCCGCCTGGGAGCTTTGCTGGATCTGCCGGTGATCACCTCAGTGACTAAAATGGAAATCAGCGGCAATACATTAACCGCGGTCAGAAAACTGGAAGACTGCCTGCAGACTGTCAAAGCGCAGCTCCCGGCGGTTGTGGCGGTACTGCCGGAAATTAATGGTGCTCCCATCCCGGGATTAAAAGCAGTTTTAGCTGCCGGCAAAAAGCCGGTCACCGAATTCAGCAGCACCGATCTGGGTGTTGATTTGAAACCAAAAAGTCAGGTGACTGAATGCAAGGGCTATATCATGAACCGCAAAAACATCATTCTAAGCGAAGGCGATACGGCTGACAAAGTAAAAGCACTGGCAGCCGCCTTGAGAAAGGAAGGTGTTCTGTAATGGCCGGCATTTATATTTACAGTGAAAGCAAAGACCTGGCAGCAGAACTGGTTGGTTTTGCCCGGGGAACCGGCAAGCCGGCCATACTCCTGACGCTGGACGAAAAAACTGCTGAGGAACTAAAGAACAGC
>DBRM01000045.1:0-127 GCA_002305965.1 Syntrophomonas sp. UBA1368 | reverse complement strand
ACCAGAATGCTGTATGGCGGAGCCGTGCAGCAAAGCGAGGCCTTGGCCGGCTTAAGCGTGATCACCATTCCGGCCGGCAAATTTGAACCGGTCAATGGTGAAACCCCTGTTGAAACCATCGAACTGG
>DBRM01000044.1:3549-5773 GCA_002305965.1 Syntrophomonas sp. UBA1368 | reverse complement strand
CTCACCGGGCTCTGTACCAGGATCCTCTCCCGGTTCATCAGGAGATTCCTCACCGGGCTCCGTGCCAGGATCATCCCCCGGTTCATCAGGAGGTTCCTCGTCCGGCTCTGTGCCAGGATCCTCCCCCGGTTCAACAGGAGGCTCTGCAATTAGGCTGAAAGTCCAGGGGACCGCTTCGGCGGAGGAGGCTATATAGTTTTCATATATATATTTACCGCAATAGCTGGTAAATGCCTGTAGGTTTTGCTGGGTGAGCAGCGCCGGGTCGCTGTCCAGCTGACTGATGAATTCATCGGTCTTATCGATCACCGTATTTTCAAGGGGGATGGTCCATTGCTGGACATTTGCCAGTGCTGTTTTGTCGATATATTTATTATAAACACCGGTTAACACTGACCCTCGGTTACTGGTATGGATCCCGGCTGATATCTCCAGTTTATCTTCGGCTATTGTAAGCAGGGAATTATCCGATAGGTCTTGCATCGTGCCGTCGCTGCCGATTTTATCCATGTAGGCATACTCGGATACCGACCGGGCGCCGATCATATGAGGAACATATACCGCTATGGAAGGTTCCCCCAGAGCAGTCCAATAAACCGATTTCAACGGGTCATCGCCCGCTGCCACCCCCTGGAAAACCGTTCCGGATCGGGTCTGGTTGCGGCTGATACAATAAGTGGTGCTGTAATTGCTGGCGGAGTTGCCGTAGGCCTGCCTGCCGACCACATCTTTACTGACCACCTGCATAAGACTTTGGGCATTCAATCTGTTTCCGGCAGCCAGATCCGTCAGCAGATCCTGGGCCCGTAAATAGCGGTCTACTCCCGAATTATACCAGACATAATGATTGAGATTGGTGCGATTGATGAATCCCGGGTGATTTGCCGGAGCTTCCATAATGGTCTTTCCTTTATCATCGGTTACCTTGCCGGTATTGGCATCATATTTTCGGTACTGGATATACATCAGGCCGAAAGAGTATGTGCCGGTATAACATTCGTACAGCGCCGCGCCGCCATGGGCATCCACCACTACAAAATTAGCGCTGATGGCATGGTTACGGTGAGTACTCGGCCAGGTCTTAAGCAGGCTTTCAAAATCCTCCAGAGTGGCGCATTGTTCCACAGCATCCTGTACCAGATCAGTATTCAGGTTTCCGGACTCGTGCAGCGGCGCCAGATCTTCATAGACTGCGGCGACCGAAACCGCAAAACCAGCCTCATTGGCTCCTGACTGCGGCATGACAGGTGAATTATTAATCAGCTCCATTAAATCATCGTGATGATACAACATAAAATAATCTCCGGCCTTTGGATTTTTAGCCGGGAAATAGATGACCTGCTGCGCCCAGGCAGCTGAACAGTCAAAATTCTTCCACAACACCGGTTTGCCGTCGGTGGTGTATTTCCCCGATACTACCGCAACATCGCAGGACAAAGCAGGCATGACGGCAGCTATCATCAGGACAGCAGCCAAAGACAAGAGCGCTGATAACAGAGATTTGCGCACAATCCCCCAAGAAAAATTGGTCACAACATTCCTCTCCTTGAATTAATTATACTAACTAACTATATATTAGATTAACAAGAAAAAAATGGCAAATAATTTTTTCTTTTCTTATTATTTTGTTTAATTCGCTATAACCTGCTCAGCCTGGCCGGGTTCTCGATTTTCGCCTACTGGTGCCTCTAGCTTAAAAAAATATGGCGGTTTTTTCCATTAAAGACTAAATTGCCTCATCCTTGTACTGAAGGTAATGGTATAATTGGATTATTATGTGATGTTTTTTAGTATTGCTCCGGGTCAATTGAAGGGAAACTTTGATTTTTGTGTGCAGAAAACCACGATTCATAGGCAATACTATGCAAAGGATAAGCAATTACTATATGGGAGGGATCAATGTGCCGCTGGTAACCACGAAGGAAATGTTCGAAAAAGTTTACGGTAAATGTGCCGTGGGGGCATTTAATGTCAACAATATGGAAATCATCCAGGGGATCACTGAGGCTGCCAAAGAAGAAAAAGCCCCTTTGATCCTGCAGGTTTCTGCCGGAGCCAGAAAATATGCCAAACATATTTACCTGGTCAAGCTGGTAGAAGCGGCGGTGGAAGATACAGGTCTTCCCATCTGCCTGCATCTGGATCACGGTGAAGATTTTGAGATCTGTAAATCCTGCATCGATGGGGGATTTACCTCGGTGATGATCGACGGTTCCAAGTTTTC
>DBRM01000044.1:0-3437 GCA_002305965.1 Syntrophomonas sp. UBA1368 | reverse complement strand
ACCAGCCATGGTGCCTATAAGTTTAAGGGTGATGCTCGGCTCGATTTCGACCGCCTGGCTGAAATTGCAGCTTTGCTGCCCGGCTTTCCGCTGGTTTTACATGGAGCTTCCTCTGTCTTGCCGGAATTTGTGGCCAAGTGTAACCAATACGGAGGCGAGATAAAGGGTGCCCAGGGAGTACCGGAAGAGATGCTGCGCCAGGCCGGGACCATGGGGGTCTGCAAAATAAATATCGATACCGATCTGCGGCTGGCNNCCCCGCCAATATCTGAAACCGGCCCGGGAAGCCATCAAGAATATGGTTCAGCATAAGATCAGGGATGTGTTGAACTGCTCTAATCAGTTGGTAGTTGGATAGTTGGTTAGGGGAAAATTAGTCAGTAGAACAGTTGGAAAGTAGAAAGCAGAAAGTTGAAAGCAGAATTTGCGGGGCGACAGAGTCGTCGCCCCCTACGCCGCATTGAGCAGTCCTAGTCCCAAGTCCCTAGCCCCTAACCCCTCACTAATCAGCCTTTGCCGTTCCAGCAATAGGTACATATCTTCTCATGGTCTATGCCGATGGAGTCCAGCATATCGGGCAGGTTCTGATATTTCAGGGTCGAGAAACTGAGTATTTCTTTGATGCAGTTTACCATGCAATGATATTTATCATGGGAGGGGTCGCAATATTCATCAAATGACTCCGGTTCCCTGCCTTCCAGTTTGATGATGGCCTGTCTGGCTACCAGATCCATTTCCGAACGGGAAGCGGAGAAATTGAGATATTTGCAGCCAAACACCAGCGGCGGGCAGGCGGAACGGATATGCACTTCCCGGGCATTGCAGTTATATAACAGGTCAGCTGTTTCCCGTAATTGTGTACCGCGGACGATGGAATCGTCACAGAACAACAGCCGCTTACCGGAAACCAGTTCCGGGATCGGCATCAGTTTCATTCTGGCCACCAGGTTGCGGATGGTCTGATCCTGTGGCATAAAGCTCCTGGCCCAGGTAGGGGTATATTTAATAAAAGGCCGTCCATAAGGCACTTTGGATTCATTGGAATAGCCGATCGCATGACCGATGCCTGAATCGGGGATCCCCGCCACCAAATCGATTTCCACATCGTCTTTTTTAGCCATCGCCACGCCATTCCGGTAGCGCATAACTTCTACGTTCATGCCTTCGTAGGTGGAAGAGGGATAACCATAATAGACCCACAGGAAAGCACAGATCTTCATTTTTTCCCGGGGCGGTGAAACCGTTTCATACCCGTCGGCGGTCATAAAGATAATTTCCCCGGGACCCAGTTCATATTCAAAACTGTATCCGAGATTGGCAAAAGTGCAGGATTCAAAGGAGACACAATACGAACCTTCTTTTTTGCCTACCATTACAGGTGTTCTGCCCATTTTATCACGGGACGCGAAGATCCCCCGGGGCGTCAGAATCAGGATTGAACAGGAACCGTCGATGAGCTCCTGGGCTTTTAACAGACCGTCCTTGAAAGAGTTTTCCTGGTCGATGATTACCGATACCAGCTCCGTCGGGTAGATCTCCCCCCGATTGGTTTCAAGGAAATGGGTATGATGATTGGCGAATAGTTTGTCCACTATTTCATCCAGATTATTGATTTTGCCAACGGTGCTGATGGCATATTGGCCCAGGCGTGAACGGACCGTCAGCGGCTGCGGTTCTGTATCGCTGATGCACCCGATCCCCAGTTTTCCGTTTAATTTTGGCAGGTCCGATTCAAATTTGGCCCTGAACTGCGTATTGTCGATACTATGGATCGCCCGATTAAAACTGCTGCCGCTCCAAATGGCCATTCCGCCCATACTGGTTCCCAGATGCGAATGGTAATCGGTGCCGAAATACACATCATTTACGCAATCTTCCCTGGAAACTACCCCAAAAAATCCACCCACTGTCTGCACTCCCTTAATCTATTTTTAAACTAAATATGTTATCCGATGGCATCAACGGCTGTATCTCACTGCCTGTTCAGTAAAAATATCGATATTATAAGGTTACTCCATACGCTTTGACGCGTCCATGCAAAATTATTGTAAATCTCCCCGCCGGCATATGCAAATCGACAGGTTCTGATCCGGATAAAGTAAGAAGCGGCACCGGATAGTTATCATTGGTGCCGCTTTGTCCGTTCTTTATATGATCTGATTACAAGGGTTTAAATGTGAGGCCCGGTGATAAATCTATGGACGGCTTGAGCTGTGGGGCAAGCTGATCCATAGGTGGTTCCGGCTGCGGGTCCATCTGATCCATGGGCGGTTCCGGCTGGGGATCCAGCTTATTGCCTTGATAATGTATTTTGATCTGGTTGTTTTCCGGGATCCATTTTACTTCGCAGCCCAGGTTCTCCGCGATAAAGCGCAGGGGCATCATGGTTCTGCCGTTGATGATCATAGGCATGACGGAAGCATTGTCAGGATCGATGGGGACAGTCTTACCATTGATTTCAGCATTGTTTTTGCCGATCCANNGGCTCAGTAATAAAGCGGATGGGGAGGAAAGTCCGGCTTTCCTTGATGACCGGGCTTACATCCATGGCTGTTGCGCCGCCATTGATATTATAGGAAGCTTGGCCGATAAAGAAATCCATATCCACCTGTCCGGCAGTTCCGGGGCTGCCGCCTGGGGTCCCGCCGGGACTTCCGCCGGAGCTGGCTGCCGTGTTAAAAACTACGGTATTGGATGGGTCGGAATTCAGGAATAGACTATAAGCTCTTACCCTGTAACTATAGGACTGGTTAAGCGCCAGCCCGCTTTCGGTAACGCTGGTTTGATCAGCGCCCACGGTAGAAGTCATTTCCCAGTCGCCGGATCCTGATTTTCTTTCAATGATATAGCCTCCGATATCAGATTTACTGGNNCTGCCAGGTGAGTTTCACCGATTTTGGGTCGTTGCTGACAGCTGCAGCTGCTAAACCGGATGGAGCGTCAGGGATCAGTCTGTCAAAGTCGATATCCGGCACCACTGCAAATTTAAACAGTGTGCCCGATGCTTCATTGGAATAACCGGAGTCGAAGTTTCCGGTAGCTTTGACCCGGTAATAATAGGTAGTGCCAATGGCGGCGCTGGTATCGGAATATTTGGTGGTGTTGGCTCCCACAGATGCAATTTGCGCGTAACTGCCGCCGGCGGTTTTCCGCTCGATCACATAACCGTTTTCATTGCTGGCGTTGTCTTTCCAGTACAGATCCAGCCGGCTGGAAAGGTAAGGAGTTACGGTCAGCCCGGTAGGAGCAGCAGGGAAAACTTTCAGGAGCGGTAAGTTGGGATTGATAATGATACCCGGTTTTAATATGCCTCCCGACCCGGTGATGCTGAACCCCGAGTCGCTGGTGTCATTGGCATAGGCCCAGGCATCGGTCTCATTGTCATAGTATAGCCAGCGGGCTTCGATGACCACATTGGAACCGGCCTTGTTGGGAAC
>DBRM01000081.1:10626-19869 GCA_002305965.1 Syntrophomonas sp. UBA1368 | reverse complement strand
CTGGCACAGCAAATCGGACTTCTTAAAATGGGAGGGCTGTTATAATGGATCTGTCAATGCTTTTAACTGAAATTTTGGTTGCCTCCCTGGGCTTGATCGTCCTTATTACAGGCCTTGTATTGCCTGCCCGGAATAATTATATCGCAAGCGGTATCGCTTTTTGGGGAACCCTTTTGATCTTGCTTTACAGCATATTTTCCTTTTCCCAGCAGGGAGCGATTTTCAACGGCGTTTACAATGTAGATCTGTTTGGTAACTTCTTTAAACTGCTCTTTTTAACAGCAGCCGTTCTGGTGATGCTGATGTCCTGGAAGTATTCCAACAGATTTCATAAAAAGAGCGAATTCTACGCCCTTATCATTTTTGCCACCCTGGGCATGATGCTCATGTCTGCAGCCGGAGAGCTGATCACTCTTTATGTAGGGCTGGAACTGATGACAATAAGCTTCTATATCCTGGTGGCCTATTTATTGACAGACAAGCTGTCAGGAGAAGCCGGACTGAAATATCTGATCCTGGGTTCCTTATCTTCAGCGATCCTTTTGTTCGGCATCAGCTTCGTCTATGCTTTAAGCGGCACCATTACTTTTGAATCATTACCTGCGTCTTTAACAAACCAGCCGGCCCTGATCGCTGGATTGGTTCTGATCATTGCCGGGTTTGCTTTCAAGATCTCTGTGGTTCCTTTTCATATGTGGACACCGGATATTTACCAGGGCGCACCAACACCGATCACGGCGTATCTTTCAGTGGCCTCCAAAGCAGCCGGATTTGCTGCCTTGGCAAGATTTTTTATGACCGCTGTAGATCCTGTGGATATGGTCTTCGACTGGACCCTGCTCCTGGCTGTACTGGCGGCAATAACGATCCTGGCGGGGAATCTGATCGCCCTGACCCAGAAGGATGTAAAACGACTCCTGGCTTACTCCAGTATCGCTCAGGCCGGTTACATCCTGGTAGGTTTGGTGGCAGCCAATACCTACGGATTAAAAGGTGTGCTGTTTTATTCGATGGTTTATGTATTTGCCAATGTAGGTGCTTTTGCAGTAGCCGCTGCGGTGGAAAACGATACCGGCAAAACGGGGATCGAAGCTTTCTCCGGCCTCAGTAAGCGTGCTCCTTTACTGGCAGCGGTCATGACCATATGTATGCTGTCACTGGCCGGGATCCCGCCTATGGCAGGGTTTGCCGGAAAGTTTTATCTGTTTGCCGGTGCTATCCAGTCCGGCTATTTATGGCTGGCCATCATCGGTCTGGTGATGAGCATGGTATCTGTTTACTACTATTTGGGCGTAGCCAAAGCCATGTATATCGGGGAAAATGAAACCGCCGACGGCCTGTCCACCGGCGGAGCACTCAAAGTGGCTTTGTGGATCTGTGTTGTTCTGACCATCGTTATGGGCGTTTACCCCGGTCCTTTGTCAGAACTGGCCGGTTTCGCCATTCAGGCTATAATGTAGAAAAGTCTTTAAATCTTAAAAAAACCAATAGCATCCTTGATCGTATGACCAGAGAAATATTGTAGTGACTGCGGTGTTGATCCGGAAGCGCTGCTCAATCTATGTACTTTTGTACGCTTCGATTGTGCAGCCCTTTCGGATTTCCTGGCTATCGACTTATTTGATATGATGTATAAAAAATAACTTCCGGTATCTGTTTGTCCTCCAGGGAAACATTTTATATGAATATCCACGATTTACCCAACTTTCGTTTAAGCTTATCTGCTATAATTGGGCTATGGAAATCTATCTATCAAATATATTTATGTAAGAATAATTATCACGAGGAGGTTTTTCATGTCTCAATACAAAAGCACCATTAAGTTGATCGTCTTTTTCCTGGTTCTGGGAGCAGTGTCACTGCTGATCAATATGTATATTGACTGGCTCTGGTTTAAGTCAGTTAGTTTTCAGGATGTATTTACTACCATCCTGTTAAATAAGATCGGATTGTATGCAGTGATTTTCGCTTTGACTTTGGGCCTGTTTTATCTGAATTTATGGCTGACCCGGAGAAATATCGATGACGAACCCCCGCATATGCAGACAGATGACGGCCGGGACATTATCTACCTTGATCGTCCCGAACCGGTATGGAAAGAGTTATTGGCAGGCAAAACATCAAAATATATTTTTCTGGCCATCTCGATTTTTGCTGCTTTTATGGTCAGTTCCGTAGCCACCG
This sequence comes from Syntrophomonas sp. UBA1368, assembly GCA_002305965.1. Lineage (GTDB taxonomy): Bacteria > Bacillota > Syntrophomonadia > Syntrophomonadales > Syntrophomonadaceae > UBA1368. Next base: position 17,685 of record DBRM01000081.1, on the reverse strand, counting down.
ACAATTGGCTGGTGGTCCAGCAGTATCTGCATGGTGTGAAAGTCGGTATCGTCGATCCGATATTTAATAAAGACCTGAGCTTTTACTTCTTCAATCTTACTTTCTATCAATTTATTTATTCGACTTTGATGATGCTATTGGTTTTGCTGCTAATCGCTGTGGTTCTGATCTATATTTCCAATACCACCAATCAAATGATTTACGGCAGACTGAAAGAGTTTACCTTTGCCAAAGGACATCTGTCTGTTTTAGTCGCGGCGATCTTTGCTTTAAAAGCATGGGGGTATCGCCTGGATGCTTATCAACTGCTCTTTGCACCTGGGGGAATTGTTTACGGTGCAACTTATACAGATATCAATGCCCGGCTGCTGGCTTATAAGGTCATGCTTATTTTATCTATCATCGTAGCCTTGATCATACTGGCCAATATTTTTGTTAGAAAGATGAAATTTATTTATGTCAGCATCGGAGCCTGGGCAGTGGTAGCCATCCTGCTCGGCAGCCTGTATCCTTCATTGCTGCAGAGCCTGGTGGTACAGCCCAATGAATTCAACAAAGAGCGTCCTTATTTGGAAAATGCCATCAAGTTCACCCGTCAGGCATACGGACTGGATAAAGCTGAGAGCATTGCACGCACCGTTGACTACAATTTGAATATCAATGATTCAAAGCATACCAGTACCATCCAGAATATCAGATTATGGGACTGGCAGCCCTCAAAAACGACTTTCAAAAATCTCCAGCAGCTGCGGAGTTACTATGTTTTTAATGATGTTGATATCGACCGGTACACTTTAAATGGTGAAAGCCGCCAGTTGATGCTGTCAGCCCGGGAGATCGACCAGTCGGAATTACCGGCCCAAGCCAAAACCTGGATCAACCAAAAATTGATGTATACCCATGGTTATGGGGTGGTTGTCAGTCCGGTCACTGAAATAACCACTGAAGGTTTCCCGGAATTTTATATCAAGGATATCCCGCCGAAATTTTCTACCGACCTTACGATCAGCCGGCCGGAGATTTATTTTGGTGAAAAGACTGATGACTACGTGATCGTAAATACCAAACAAAAGGAATTTGATTACCCCATGGGAGAACAAAATGTGTTCTCTACCTATGAAGGCAAAGAAGGGGTGAAGATCCAGTCCCTGCCGCGCAAGCTTATGCTGGCCTGGGTCTTAAAAGATTATAAGATGCTGTTGTCTTCGGATATTACCAATGACAGTCAGGTTCTGATGTATCGCAATATTGTAGAGCGCATCCGAAAGATTGCTCCATATCTGGCTTTCGACGGGGATCCTTATCTGGTCATTGATAAAGAGGGGAATTTATTCTGGATTCAGGATGCTTACACCTATACCAATAAATATCCGTATTCGCAGCCTTTTGACGATTGGGGCAATAATTATTTGCGCAATTCGGTGAAGATCACCACCAATGCATATACCGGAGAGCTGAATTTTTATATTGCTGACGGCACCGATCCCATTGTTAAGACTCTTGGCAAAATATTTCCGGAGTTGTATAAATCCATTGACCAGATGCCGGACGACTTGAGAAAGCACGTCCGCTATCCGGAAGACTTGTTTAAGGTACAGGCTGAGATGTACACCACTTTCCATATGAGTGACCCATGGGTGTTTTATAACAAGGAAGATCCCTGGATCATTCCCAATGAGATCGTGGATGATAAACAGCAGAAAATGGAACCCTATTATATCAATATGACCTTAAGCGGGGAAAAAAATGAAGAATTTGTATTGATGATGCCCTTTTCTCCTAAGAGCAGGCCCAATATGATCGCCTGGATGGGAGCGCGAATGGACGGAGAAAATTACGGTAAGATCATGGTCTATAATTTCCCCAAACAGGAGACGATCTACGGTCCTGAGCAGGTGGAATCAAGGATCAATCAGAACACATCCATAGCCCAGCAACTGACCTTGTGGGATCAGAGGGGAGTCCGGGTATATCGGGGCAATCTGCTGGTCATCCCGGTAGATAATTCGATACTCTATATTGAGCCCATCTATTTGCAGGCAGATAACAGTAAACTGCCTGAACTGAAGCGAATTATTGCCGGATTTGGTGAAAAACTGGTCATGGAGCCCACCCTTGATCAGGCTTTGATCAAACTTTTCGGTGAAGGCCCAGCGGTCTCGCAACCGGAGCAACCGGAGGAGAACCCCGCAGAGGAAACACCTGCTCAGAGTGTAAAGGATCTTGCCAAACAAGCACGGGATCTTTATGATCAGGCCACCGAACAACTTAAAGAAGGAAATTGGGCAGGATATGGCGAAAGCATTGATAAACTGAACGCGATTATCAGCGAACTGGAAGCCGCCGCAGCCGAATAAATCTTAGCCTAAACCCAGCTAATTATAAAGAAATAGTGGAACTCCGGAATCAAATCAGTTTATTCCGGAGTTTCTTTATATTGGGGGGGTAATATGTTATTAGATATCGATGATAAAATTAAACTGGTTTTGAGTGAAACGGGGTTCACCTTTTGCAACTGCCTGTATATTGATGATAAGATCCAAGCCATTATCGATACCGGAGCTGATATTGGTTCATTGCAGGCCGTCCATCCGGAAAATATCGACCGGGTGATCAACAGTCATCATCATATTGACCATACCCGGGGTAATAAATTCTTTGCCAATGCCCAAATCTCGATCCATGAATTCGATGCCGAACCTTTAAGTAATATTGAAGCTTTTGAGCATTTCAATTCCTTTGACCGGTGGCCGGAATTGATGCCCGGGACAAATTACGAGGATACGGCCAAAAGTTTAGGTTTGTTAAAAGAAGATTTTGCCGACAACTTTAAGGTGGACAATACATTAAACGACGGTGAAATTATAGATTTCGGCAAAACCAAGATGCAGGTCATCCATACCCCGGGGCATTCTAAGGGTCATTGTTCCTTTTGGTTTCCGGAACAGGATTTTCTCTTTTGCGGAGACATCTGCCTGACCAAGGCTGGTCCCTGGTATGGGGAGTTATTCTCCAACCCCGGAGACATGATCGATTCCATCAACAAGCTGATCGAACTGAAGCCTGGCCGCATGGCATCCTGTCATATCAAAAAGGTGTGCACCGACAGTACAGCCCGTCTAACGGAATTCAGAGACCGGATCTACAAACGGGAGGAACGCATCTTGAAATATTTGACCGGAAGTCCTGCAAATATTGATCAAATTGCCCAGCAAAAACTCATATACCGTATGCATGTTACTCCCTTCGTATTGTTTTGGGAAAAATTGATGGTACTGAAACATATCCAGCGCCTTCTGGAATCTGGTATGATCGAAGAAGTTGAACCGGGTATATATCAAGCTAAATAGAAAGAGGCAGAAGTAATATGCAGCAGGAAATGATTATCGTATGTTTGGGTGACAGTATCACTTACGGCTTTCCCTATGGACCAGCAACTTCATGGGCAGCAAGATTAAGTGAAAATATCGAGGCCCGTGTGATAAATAAAGGAATCAACGGAAATACCACCAGCGATATGCTGGCCAGATTTGAACGCGATGTCATAAAATACAAACCCACCCATCTGATTTTGATGGGGGGTATCAATGATGTGGTGTGTGCCGAGTCTTTAGACCGGGTCAAATATAACATTAAGCACATGGTCGAATGGGCATTGCGGGAATCGATCCGGGTGATCATCGGAATGCCCACTGCCGTTGATGTGAAGAGCTGGGAAACGACCCTCAAAAAATTACGGGCCTGGATCGAGGAATTAGCCCGGGAATTTAATCTGCCCATCATACATTTTGAGCACGCCTTTTATGATGAGAACGGCCGTGTGCGGTCAGAACTTTTGCTTGCTGACGGCGGGCATCCTACTGACAAAGGGTACCAGGAAATGTACCGGCAAATCGATTTGAACCTTTTTAAAGCGTAGCCGGGATTTCAGCTGGCTGTAAAGGGGTAACCGGCATGGTCTGCATGATACTGCCATCAGAGTAGAACAGCTTCATCATTACACTGGATTTATCTCTGCCATCTCCATAGCGGGCGACAATGGCAGCAATATATTTCAGATCAGGCTTGGTATCAGCCGTTTTTAGTACCGCCACCGGGCCTGGATATTCAGTCGCTGTAAAAAGAATATCACCAGGCTGCGCTGCTGACAGCAGCTGCTGATTTTCATTATGATTCCGTCCTATGATCAGCAAGTTATCGCCTATCGCAAAATGACGACCCCAATTCAGACCACGGAAATCCTCCGTATCAGCTTCAGGCTTAATAGAAAGCAAATACTTTAACCTGCGGCTGTAATTTTCATCGGTCAGCAGGCATCCGCCGGCCGGAGAAGGGTATTCATGCAAATCATATTGTGCAGCCAGTTCCATCTGTCTTTTACGGCTGCGACCGCTGATATCCAGAAGCTTGGAACGATCGATCCATCCTTGAATTTCAGGGATAGTTGGTTCCAGTAAAAGCGCTGACAGGGGACGTAGGATCAAACCCTGTTGTCCGGAGAGCTTTTCCACCACCTGCAGCGCGGAACGGTTTTGACTCATAGGTCGCTGCCCCAGCACCTCTCCGGTGATTAAAAAACTTGCTCTGGTTTCATCCATGATCCGCCGGGCATTTTTTATCATGAAGGCATGACAGTCGATACAGGGATTCATGTGCTTGCCGTAACCATAGACCGGGTTGGTCAATACGATATCTTTATATTCCCGGCTGATATCCTTTGTTATCAATTCGATCCCCAATGCTTCGGCAGCATCAAGAGTAGCTTGTTTCGCCGCAAAAAATGGGGTAGTGAAATTGACCCCGATTACAGTGATCCCTTGTTGTTTGACCAACAAGGCAGCCAGTTGAGAATCAAGTCCGCCGGAAAATAAACTTACCGCTTTCATTTTTACTTTCACTCCTTGTATCATATGTCTGCTTCGGTAATCACCTGAATATCATGCAGCTTCAATAAGGCCGATGTCACACCATCTCCGTCGATCAGCCGGGACTTAAAAGAACCGTCATAGATCTTTCCGGCTCCGCAGGAAGGGCTGCGGCTCTTTAAAATTGCGCTATCGATCCCTGCCTTTTTGGCCATGGTTAACACTTCATAAGCGCCTGCTAAAAAATAATCGGTCAGGTCACAGCCTTCAGTGTCCGTCACCCGGGCATGACCGGCGATCACATCCAGACCGGTACCGCCTTTTATTTCACAGGCTGAACGAGGCACAGGCAGACCCCCCATGGTTTCCGGGCAGACCAGCAAAGCATTTTCTTTTTCCGCCAGTTCCTTTAATGCAGGAACAAGATTGTTGCCGCCGTTATATTTACAGTTGATTCCGCAGAGACAGGCGCTGATTATTTTCATCTTTATACCTNNCTCACCAAAATTGATTGGTTTTTATAACCTTGTTGATATTTCTCTCTATATTAGCAAACAAGCAGATACTTTCATATTATAAGTTACATTAATTAATTTTGGAGAAAAAAATGAGTAATTATACTATGTTCCGTGCTTCCGTAAATTCACGACTACCTGATAATGTGGTTATGCTTACCAGGGATTTGGCGGAGACATTGGGGTTAAATGATGCTGAACCGGTCTATTTCCATGTCGGCCAACACAAACAGCGGCTTCTTATATCCACACGCAATTCAGATAAATTAAAAATGAAGCTGGCTGCCAATTCCAGTTTGTTAAAAAAATTGTATCTGACACCGGAACGGAATTATGGGATAAAAAAAGACATGAAGGGGCTGCATCTGGGACCGGTGGTGGGAATATCAGCTGAAATATTCTCTGATTCAGGCAGGCCTTTTGGCAATCAGGGCTTCTTTTTCCAACAATTATTAAAAGCGGGGGAAGAACTGGGCGAAATATGCTTTGTCTTTAATTCAAACAGTATCAAGTGGAACAATGGTACGGTAATAGGGTATATCTATGGAGCCAAAGGATGGGTGAGGAAAAGCTTTCCGCTGCCTGATGTAATCTACCCCCGGGAGAGAGCCTATGCGGTCAATCACAATTATCGCAAGCGGTTGGAAAAAATAGGCGTACGCTTTTTTAATCCGCCGTTAGTCGACAAGTGGGGAACGCATCAAATCATGAAAAAGAATTCTGATATGGCTAAATATTTACCTGAAACCCACTTGATCAGAAACTTCAATCAAGTGGACATGATGGTCAAAAAATACCATGCTGTCTATTTAAAGCCGACCACCGGGGCCAGAGGCAAAAACATAATTAAAGTGACAAGAAGAAAGAATTCATCTGGCTTTGAATACCAATACGAGATCAATAATCTGATCATCAAAGGCAATGCACCTTCGATAAGCCGACTACAAGGTGCTTTAAAGAAGGTTATGGGCAATCGCAGTTACATTGTACAGCAGCAGATTAATCTGTTAAGACTGGATGGCAATATTATAGATGTTCGCATTTTGGTACAGAAAAATGACCTGGGAAAATGGGAAACAACAGGGATCGCTTGCCGGCAGGGCAGACGGGGTTCGATAACCAGCAATATATCCTCGGGAGGCAGCGGTAGAAAACTTGATACTGTGCTGCAGCGTCATTTTGAAAATGAAGAACAGCGCCTGAAAATTATGGAAGAAATATGTTATCTGGCCATTGAATCAGCAAAAACACTGGAAAAGTCCATTGGCCAGTCAGGGGAGATGGGAGTGGACATTGGTATCGATAATGAAGGGCAAGTGTGGTTTATCGAAACTAATTTAAGGCCCGCCCGCCATGTATTTCTTTTAATCGGTGAACAGGAGACCAGACTCAGATCCGTTGAAATGCCTATGATGTATTTACGCTATTTGGCCGGATTTATCAGTAAGGAGAGGTGAACAGATGAAACTTTACGGCAGCATTTGTATTTCCACAGCATTGCGGGATAAGTGCGGGATCCCTGTTCAGGACAGTATCAGGATCAGGGTAGGGAGTATCGAAGTATTGACCAGATTAGTCTGTAAAGAAGGCGAACGCTGTACTTACATGCTATCTCCGGAACTGTCACGTGCTCTGCTGTTGCATAAAAGCAGGCGCCTGCAGATCAGATATGACAGTAT